>JBDTZL010000142.1:0-26786 GCA_040005125.1 Ginsengibacter sp. | reverse complement strand
GGTGAGGCTTTGAAAGTCCAAGGTTGAAGTGCTTTTTGTAAGTTAGTTCCTTCTCCTTTAGGAGAGGGGTTGGGGTGAGGCTTTGAAAGTTCAATGTTGAAAGTGCTTTTTATAAGTTAAGTTCCCTATCCGGGCTTGTCCTGTACTTGTCGAAGGGAAGAGAGATTGGGGTGAGGCTTTGAGGTTGAGAGGTGCAGTTTTGAATATTAAAAGTTTAAGTTATTTAATTATTGAAATCTATTTAAAATGAAATCATATTCACCAGGTACAGCAATCTCCGCACTTTTGTTGTTAGCATGCATTACCTCTTCAGCTCAGCAGGAAATTCCTTTATGGCCAAACGGCGCGCCCGGTTCAGAAGGGAAAACCGGTAATGAAAAATTACGGATTGTAGGAGAGGATCATGTTATTTCTAACATTCATCATCCTTCTATTACACCGTATTTGGCCGCAAAGGGAAAAGCAAACGGTGCAGCGGTTATCATTGCACCGGGAGGAGGCCATAGAGAACTTTGGATTACTCACGAAGGATACAATCCGGCCAAATGGTTTAGTGACAAGGGCATCACTGCTTTCGTATTAAAATACCGGTTGGCAAAAGATACTTTATCCACCTATAGTATAGATAAAGACGAGCTGGCAGATATACAACGGGCAATTCGTTTGGTTCGCAGCCGCGCAAAAGAATGGGGAATTGATACAGCCCGTATTGGCGTAATGGGATTTTCTGCCGGCGGAGAAGTAGCGGGATTATCAGCTATGCGATTTGATTATGGTAAAGAAGAAGCGACTGACCCTGTGGATCGCCAAAGTTCACGTCCTGCTTTCCAGGCTTTGATCTACCCGGGTGGTTCATCAAGGTTTGAAGTAGTAAAAAATTCTCCGCCGTTATTTCTTGTTGGCGGTTATAAAGATAGATCAGACATTGCTGAAGGAATAGCACTGGTGTATCTTAAATATAAACAGGCAGGTGTTTCTGCAGAGCTTCATATTTATGCCAATGCAGGTCATGGCTTTGGTATGCGGTCAACGAATAAAGGAGCTGTGGCCGGTTGGCCCGAAAGATTTACTGAATGGCTATACGATATGGGCTTTTTAAAATTATGATGTAATGGTGGATCAAATGATGTTCTTTAAAATGAAGATATACTCAATGCTACAAAGAATCTTACTTACCCTGGCCTTAATTCCTTTGTTATTGAATGCCTGCGCGCAGGAGATGCAACTATTTAATAACAACTGGGAGTTTGTTAAAGGAACTGATACTGTTTTTTCAGATGGCCTGGTAGCAAAAAACAGCCAGGCTAAATGGGAAAAAATCTCATTGCCGCATACGGCAAATATTGAACCCATTGGAAAAGTTGTACAGCAATGGCAGGGCATTTGTTTTTACAGGAAGTTCTTTTCCATTCCTGCCTCATCAAAGGGAAAACATATAGCGATACAATTTGATGCCGCCATGGAGGAAACCGATGTGTACCTGAATGGCAGGCATATTTTTAAACATTTGGGAGGATATTTACCTTTTTATATTGATATTTCAAATGACGTAATAGTGGGTGCTCAGAACAGCCTCCTTATAAAATTGGATAACAGGGACAATCCTTTTATTCCACCAGGTAAGCCATTGAAAAGCCTTGACTTTAATTATTACAGTGGTATTTACAGAAATGCGTGGCTGATTATAAAAGACAAATTGCATATTTCGAATGCTATGGCTTCAAATAAAATTGCAGGGGGAGGGATATTTGTTCATTATGAAAATATAACTCCTCAGTCCGCAACTCTCGTTTTAAAAACAGAGCTGGCTAATGATTTTATGATGGCTGAAAATGCCCAAGTCCGCCTAACGCTGGCTGATAAATCCGGAAGAACGATAGCCACGTCATTATCAGCTAACCGGCTCATCAATTCAGGAAATTCTGTGACATTTACACAAACTATTCCAGTTACAAACCCTACCCTGTGGTCCCCTGAAAATCCCTATTTATACCAGCTGACTGTAGAAGCCATCCGGGATGGAAAAACAATAGATAAAGAAATTATTAAGACCGGTATTAAAATCATCCGTGTTGAGCAGCATGCTTTTTACTTAAACAACAAACAGGTTAAGATCAGGGGAACCAATCGCCACCAGGATTATCCCTACCTGGGCAATGCACTTTCTGATAATGCACAATACCGGGATGCGTGGAAGATAAAACAGGCCGGATTCAATTTCGTTCGCTGTTCGCATTACCCGCAATCTCCCGCTTTTTTTGATGCCTGCGATGAATTGGGCATTATGGTAATGGATCCAATACCGGGCTGGCAATTTTCAGGGGATGATAGTTTTAGGGTAAACAGTTATCAGAATATGAGGGATATGATACGGCGTGACCGTAACCATGCGTCGATTATTTTGTGGGAAGCATCGCTGAATGAATCCGGAATGAAAAAAGATTACATGCAAAAGGCGCATGAAATTGTGCATGAGGAAATGCCTTTCCCCGGTGTTTATTCTGCCGGTTGGATCAATGATGTATATGATGTATTTCTTCCCGCCCGCCAGCATGCCAAGGCACCCGATTATTGGAAAAAATACGATGGCGACAGGCCGCTGTTGATCGCTGAATATGGTGACTGGGAATATTATGCCCAGAATGCCGGGTTTAATCAAACAGCGTATAAAGATCTTAAAACAGAGGAAAGAACTTCCAGGCAATTACGCGGCTTTGGTGAAAAGCGTTTATTGCAACAGGCCATGAATTACCAGGAAGCGCATAATGATAATTTATATGGTAGGGATTTAGGCGATGTAATCTGGTTAATGTTTGATTATAACAGGGGATACGCTTCGGATATAGAATCTTCAGGCATTATGGATATTGTGAGGCTGCCCAAGTTTGCATTTTATTTTTTTCAAAGCCAGGTTGATCCGGTATTAAATAATGCTTCACCTTTCAATAAGCCCATGTTATTTATTGCCAATTACTGGCAGGGCGTGTCAGATACAACTGTAAGGATATTTAGTAATTGTGATGAAGCGGAACTTTTCTTAAACGGTAAATCGCTGGGTAAACAAAAGCCGGATAAAGACCGGAACTCAACTAACTTAAAACATCCTCCTTTTACTTTTCATTTAAATAAATTTAGTCCGGGTACATTAACAGCGATTGGCTATGTCAGCGATAAAAAGGTTATCCGTGAAATACGAAGAACTCCGGGTGCTCCTGCTAAAATTAATCTTCGTATTGATTATAGCGGGAAAGGATTGGAAGCAGGGAAAAATGATATAGTGTTCGTGTATGCTGACATAACAGACATTAATGGAACAGTTGTACATAATGCTGCAAATAAAATAGAATTTAAGGTAAGCGGCGATGGCGAAATAGTTGGCCCTTCTGTTATTTCCGCAGAAGCGGGGACAGCAGCTATTCTTTTAAAAGCAGGAGCCAAAGCAGGCGCGATTAAAATATCGGTGCATGCAGCAGGTCTTAACGATAGTGAAAAAGTCATTTACTCAAAATAAAATATCTGTGATTTCGGGTATAAAACAAATTGGAGCAAATACAGTAATTTTCAAACAATAGAATTTTAATAATTACCGCGTTGTCATTCTTACGCTTAAAAATAATTATATTAAATATTATTGTCCGACTAAAATTGGTTATGTTTCGTCGAATCCTTTGTAGCTGAGGATTCTAAGCCCCTCTCTCCTCTGGAGAGGGGGTTGGGGGTGAGGTCAAGCCAGACAAGGATTTAAGTCATTTAGCCGGACAATAATTACATCAAAATTTTATTTTTTATTCAGATAAATGAAGTAGCTATGGAGAATCTTTGCATATGACAACGTTATCCCAAATACTGGAACATAAAATAGTGGCTATCCTTCGTGGCGCTGATCCTAATGATGTGTTGAAAATAGCGGAAGCATTATATGATGGTGGTGTGAAAGTACTTGAAGTGACCATGAACTCGGCAAATGCATTAGCGCTTATTAAGCAGCTTTCTGAAATCATGAAAGACAAAATGCTTATAGGCGCGGGTACAGTACTTGATGCAGCAACGGCAGAGTCAGCTATCAATGCAGGCGCACGGTTCATTATTTCTCCCTGCTTGAATGTAGAAGTTATTAAAACCACGAAACAACTTGGGGCAGTAAGTATTCCCGGCGCATATACGCCAACAGAAATTGTAAATGCATATAAAAGCGGAGGAGATATTATCAAAGTTTTTCCTGCTTCGTCAAACGTAAACTATATTAAAGAGATCCGTGCGCCTTTATCACATATCCCGTTGATGCCAACAGGAGGAATTACCCTCGGGAATATTGGAGAATTTAGTAAAGCTGGTGCAGTTGCATTTGGCATCGGAACAGCATTGGTAAATACAAAAGCGAAAGTAACCGAAGAATATTTAAAACGATTGACAGAAAGAGCTAAGGAGTTTGTTCAGGCCGTAACCAACCTTTAATAATGGCAACTATGTAGAAGTTGGGATGGGGACATGCGGCGAGTTAAGAGGAAGATAAGAAGAAAGAACTGATGCATTAGAAATACTAAATTTTTAAATGAAACTATTAATATCCTTTCTATATATTCTTGGAGCTCTTCTCCCGTATTCAACTTTGGTATACAAAAAAGTTAACGTAAGAATAAGGCTATTGTTCGCTTCATTGTTTGAACTTCTTATTTTCTTTACCTTATTTTTCATAATGAATAGTACGAATAATACTACGTTATCTGTATACTTTCTGTCATATGAAATTCTTGTTTTGATAATTATTTTTTTAAACTTGGTTTTGATTTTACTTCTTTGGATTATAAAAAGATGGAAACTATAGCAATGATAAATTATAAATCGCTTGTCCCAACTTATATATAGTTGTCTTAATAATACATATAATGAAAATTTCCTGTTATCAATTATTTCTTGTGACTGAAAAATAATCGTCAATCAGCATGCAAATATCAGCCCAGGATAAACCCACTTACATACGATATAGAATACTCGCTCTTATTTTTATAAGCGTAGTTATTAATTATATGGATCGTGCCAATATTTCTGTTGCCGCTACATCATTAAACAAAGAATTTAATTTATCATCCGTACAATTGGGCTTTATTTTTTCTGCTTTCGGATGGACGTATGTGGCCTTGCAGATTCCCGGTGGTTTACTCACTGATTATTTTGGCCCGAGGTTACTATATGCCATTAGTTTAACAGGCTGGTCATTGGTTACATTGTTACAGGGATTTACAAATGGATTTGCCATGTTGTTTGGGCTCCGGCTTGCGACAGGAGCTTTGGAAGCTCCCGCTTATCCTATCAATAACCGCATTGTGACAGGATGGTTCCCGGATCATGAACGGGCCTCAGCTATAGCAGTGTATACATCGGGGCAATATATAGGGCTTGCGTTGCTGATACCGGTGATGACAACTATTCAATACTATGTAAACTGGAGAGGGTTATTTATCATTACTGGTTTGGCAGGAATTGTTTGGGGATTCGTATGGTATTTATTGTATCGCGATCCGTCAAAACATAAAAAGGTTAATAAGACAGAACTTGATCATATTGAAAAAGGAGGAGGAATAATAAATTACCGGGCCGAAAAACCCGCTACTGGTAAATCTAAATTCACATGGGAAAATCTCAGGGAAGTTTTTTCTCATCGCAAATTATGGGGAATATATTTAGGACAGTTTGCCATTACATCCACACAATGGTTTTTTCTTACATGGTTCCCTGTCTATTTGGTAAAGTATCGTGGATTAGATTTTATTAAAACAGGATTTCTTGCTTCCGTGCCTTTCCTGGCTGCATTTACAGGCGTTTTGATATCCGGGTTATTATCCGATTTTTTGGTGAAGAAAAATGTATCTGCAAATATTGCAAGAAAAGCACCTGTAATAACCGGCCTTCTTTTATCAGTGGCTATTATCGGCGCTAATTATGTAAACAGCCCGGCGCTCATTATTTTATTTATGGCTATTGCTTTTTTCGGAAATGGGATGGCTTCGATCACCTGGATATTTGTTTCGTTATTAGCGCCAAAACATTTAATCGGGGTAACAGGTGGTGCATTTAATTTCATTGGTAATTTGTCTTCTGTTTCGGTCCCTTTCATTATTGGCTTTCTTGTGAGAAAAGGAAATTTTGAACCAGGGTTGATTTTTATTAGTGCAATGGCGGTTTTGGGGATATGCTGTTATGTTTTCCTGGTAGGAAAAATAGAACGGGTGAAAAGTTTACAAAAAAATGATTAAGTAATTTTTTTTTATGCCAAAGTTTATTAGTTGTGATTGGGGCACTTCCGCTTTACGGTTGAGAGTTGTTGATATAAACGACAAGGTTGTGTTGGCAGAAATGGTGGGTCTTCCAGGTATTTCCGGAACATTTGAATTATGGAAGCAAAGCGGAAAGCAGGAAGGCGAAAGGATATCTTTCTATCAATCTGTATTGACTAAAGAGATCATAAAACTGGAGGAGGAACTAAATGTTTCATTGGAGGATGTGCCCTTGATTATTTCGGGGATGGCTTCTTCTAATATGGGCATGATGGAACTTCCCTATAAAAAAATTCCTTTCGGCATAGATGGATATGATCTGTATATAAAAACGATTGAAGCGGCCGGTGATTTCAAACACAGGACACTATTGATCTCAGGTGCAGCAACAGGTGATGATGTTATGCGTGGCGAGGAAACGCAGTTAGCCGGATGTTTAAATGATACTAATGAGGAAGACCAGCTTTTTATTTTTCCAGGCACTCATTCAAAGCATGTAAGGGTAAAGGACGGAAAAGCGGTTGATTTTAAAACCTATATGACCGGCGAGTTTTTTGACTTGCTCTCAAAAAAAAGTATCCTTTCAAATGTAGTTGAAGAAAACAGCGGTTTATTAAATGATGCCAATTTGAAAAGCTTTGAAAAGGGTGTTACAGATAGTTTGCATGCAAACATGTTGCATAGCTCATTCCTCGTAAGAACAAATTACCTGCTGGAAAAATTATCAAAAGAAGAAAATTATCATTATCTCAGCGGTTTATTGATCGGAACAGAACTGGAAGGATTAATCACCATTACGATGCCAATAACCATTGTAAGTAATGAATTATTCATAAAATCTTATAGTATAGCTTTACAGAAACTAGGTATAAATGAGGTTAAATACCAGGATGTGGGTAAAGCAGTCATAAAGGGACATTCCAAAATATATGATCTGTATAAATCGAAATTAAATTCTTAAGTATTAATCCGGCACATGCACTGTATATGAAACTACTTTCATTTTTTGCCTGGGCATTTATAATATTATTTTATAGTTGCACAGGCAATACAAAATCATCGGAAGCAGAAACTGCAGACCCGGCTTCCGGGATACCGGTCATTAACTACTCGGTGACAGGATCTTTTCCACATGATACTACTTTATTTACAGAAGGCTTTTTAATACATGAAGGAAAGCTGTTTGAAAGTACCGGTTCACCTGATGACCTTCCTAAAACAAAATCCATGGTTGGGATAATTGATTTGTCAACAGGAAAAATGGATAAAAAAATAGAGCTTGATAAAACAAAATATTTTGGAGAAGGAATTGTATTTCTAAATAATAAGCTATATCAGCTTACTTATAAAAATCAACTGGGTTTTATTTATGATGCAAAATCATTTAAACAAATTGACACTTTCAGCTATTTGAATGCCGAGGGTTGGAGCTTAACAACAGATGGGATAAATTTAATCATGAGTGACGGTACTACTACCTTAACTTTTATAAGCCCGGATAATTTAAAACCGGTTAAAACAATTACCGTTACGGAAAATGGAATAGCGTTAAAGTGGTTGAATGAATTAGAATATATAAAAGGGTTCATTTATTCCAATGTTTGGCAATCAAATGATTTAGTTAAAATTGATCCGTCAAATGGTAAAGTTGTTGGCAGGATTGACCTTAACTCATTAGCGCTGGAAGCGAAATATAAGAACCCGAATTCGGATGTAATGAATGGAATAGCGTATGATTCAACCACTGATAAGGTTTATGTTACCGGGAAACTGTGGTCAAATATTTACCAAATAAATTTTCCGCATTAATGAATAAACAAACGGCCCTCACTTAGTTTGCGGTATTATAATTTTTTGCATTTATTTTACCGTACCAGAGTTCATTATGAAGCCTGCCATGTACGATGTACGAAGTGAGATGAACGATGTAAAATATTTTGGAGCTTCACGATTTCGCATTGCCGGCTGCCAACTGCCAACTGGATTATTTTTCAGAATTGGCTTGCAAACAATTTTTTAAAATAAACTACGAATTTTCTTATGCCCGTTAAGTATGGTTAACGGGTTTTATTTTTTACGGGTCAAAATCATAACCTGGCGTGAAATACAGCTTAATACAAAATATAAATAAAATAGAAAATATTTCCTAAGCGGCATCATATCAGTATTTTTCATCACAACTTAGTCGTACCTTTTACAAAAGTTATTTAAAGATTATATATAAACCGTTCAGGCAGCATATGCATGAAATTTATTTGCAAGATGAATCGTGAACTGGTGAGTGGTGAGTCAAGTTGTAAATTAAAAAGCGATAAACAACAATTAATAATTTTATAATTAATAATTGCAAACCTATCACATACATATCAACGGCATTGTCCAGGGAGTAGGTTTCCGGCCAATCGTATACCAGGTAGCAAAGAAAATGCAACTGACCGGATATGTAAAAAACGGAAGTGATGGCCTGCATGTTTTCTTTAATGCTTCAGAACATATTGCTCTTTTATTTTCTGAAAAAATAAAACAGGAGGCGCCGAAGCAAGCAAAAATAATTTCGTTTGGATTGCTTGCATCATCCGATAAGAATTTCACAGATTTTTCAATTGTTGTTGAAGACGATAACCGCCTTGAAAAACAAGTATTAATGTCTCCTGATACTGCTATTTGTGCCGACTGCAGAAGGGAATTGTATGATATTCATAATCGCCGTTACCGTTATCCTTTTGTTACATGCACTCAATGTGGCCCACGGTATTCGATCATTAACAGTTTGCCGTATGAAAGGCACGGCACTTCCATGAAAATATTTTCTATGTGCAAAAGCTGCAGCGATGAATATAATAATGTGGCAAACCGGAGATTCTTTTCACAAACCAATTCATGTGCTGATTGTGGGATAGAGCTTTGCATTTGGGAAAAGACTTCCTCAATCTTATCTAATAATTCCGAAAAGGTTTTATTGAACATGAAACAATTTCTTGAGCAGGGAAAAATTCTTGCTGTAAAAGGCATTGGTGGGTATGTATTATTGCTCGACGCTAATAATTTTTCATCAGTTCAATTATTGCGAAACCGCAAGCATCGCCCATCTAAACCATTCGCTCTTTTATACAAGGATATTGAAACGGTACGGAATCATTTTGAATTAACTAAACAGGATGAGTCACTGCTGCAAAATGAAGAATCACCAATTGTGTTATTGTGTCCAAAGCACGAGGCTTTTAATTTTCTTGCAGTAAAAGATATTGCGCCAGGCCTGAAGCGGTTGGGTATTATGCTTCCCTGTAGCCCTTTGCTGGAATTGATTATAAATGATTTTGGAAAGCCATTGATTGCAACAAGCGCCAATATTTCGGCCTCGCCAATCATTTATAAAGACGAAGATGCCCTTGCTTGTTTGTTTGAGATAGCAGATTATGTAGTTAGTTACAACCGTGACATTACTGTCCCGCAGGATGATAGCGTGGTCCAGGTTTCCCGATATTCCAATCAGCAAATTATTTTACGAAGGTCAAGAGGATATGCCCCTTCATTTTTGCATTACAAACCGCAAAGAGAAGCATGTGTACTTTCAACAGGAGCTTTTCTAAAAAGCAGTTTCACATTATCAGTAAATGGAAATATTTTCGTGAGCCAGTTTTTGGGAAGCAGTGAAAGTTACGAATCACAACAAATGTATAAGGGTACTTTAGAACATTGGTTAAGACTATACGATGTAAAACCTGATATAGTTATTGCAGATATGCATCCTGAGTATTTTTCACACCAATATGCTGTCGAACTCTCCAAAGAATATGCTGCTGAAATAAAATTTATTCAACACCATGAGGCACATTTCGCTGCGGTGCTGGCGGAGAATAATTTATTGCATTTTGCAGAGCCTGTTCTTGGCATAACCTGGGATGGAACCGGTCTGGGCCCGGATGGAAATACCTGGGGCGGCGAATTTTTCAAATATGAAAATAATGAAATGATGCGGTGTTATCATTTCGATTATTTCCCGGCTATAGCTGGTGATAAGATGGCGCTTGAACCCCGTATCTCAGCTTTGTGTGTAGCAGGAGGTGCGTGGATTCGACCGGATAAATTAAGCGAAAAATTTACACAAACCGAATGGAATAATTATCAATCATTGATAAATACAACAAAGCTATTTTCTTCGTCGGTAGGGAGAATCTTCGATGCAGTGGCATCGCTACTGGACATATGCGACAAACAAACTTACGAGGGTGAAGCGGCAATGTATTTGCAGGTATTGGCAGAAAACTATGTTATTGAAAATGGTTTTGCAATGGATGATTCTTATTTTAATGAAGGTTCGGATTGTAATAGAATTCCCACCACCTCTTTAATCCAGGGGATAATAATGGATATTAAAAAAGGTAAAATGAAAAATTATATCGCTGCGAAATTTCATTATTCGTTAGTATGTCTTGTTGATATAGTGGCGAAGCTTCTGCAAATTGACAACATTTGTTTTAGCGGCGGTGTTTTTCAAAATGCTTTGTTGATTGACTGGATACAAAAAGAACACGGTGCCAAATACCGGTTATATTTTCATAGAAATTTATCACCTAACGATGAAAATATTTCTTTCGGGCAATTAGTATACTATGATAATAATATCAGGAGCAGAAGCAAAGAAGGGCTTGTTAATAAAATTGTAGCAGAAAATTTGAACGCCGCAGACAAAATGACAATTTTTAATTCTTAATTTTTAATACAAAAACATGTGTTTGGCAATTCCCGGTAAAATACAGTTCATTGAATATTTGTATGGCGGCGCTGTAAAAATGTCAAAAGTTCTTTTGGTGGGATTATTAAAGAAGCATCACTGGAAATGCTTCCGACAACAGAGATTGGCGATTACGTGTTGGTGCATGTAGGCGTTGCCATCAGCAAAGTGAATGAAGAAGAAGCGAATAAGGTATTTGGCTATTTAGGAAAAGCGGGGGAATTGGATGTACCGTATGATCGGGCTATTTAAAAACTAATTGATAATTTATAACTCTAAAATTATATGAATCATACATCTCAAATCCGTTCGGCGAAGAAAAAAAATTCACCATTCACCAGTCACTATTCACCACTCACAATTGACATTCATGAATCTTATTTGCCCCATTCCGAAGCTTGATTTCGACTCTATTAATTTAGGCCATGGCAGTGGCGGTACCTTAACAAGCCAGCTATTAAATGCCGGTGTTTTTAAATTATTAGAAAATGAGCTGCTTAATAAAAAACATGATGGCGCCATCTTTGACCTGGATGGAAAAGTAGCGATGAGTACAGATACTTATGTGGTATCGCCTGTTTTTTTTGAAGGAGGTAATATAGGCGATCTGGCCATTAACGGAACTGTAAATGACCTGGCTATGTGTGGTGCTGCCGCCAAATATTTATCATTAGGTTTCGTGCTGGAAGAAGGTTTGCAAATGACGGAGTTTTGGGAAATATTGCTGAGTATAAAAGCAGCCTGTGAAGCTGCAGGAGTACAGATAATAACAGGCGATACCAAGGTGGTTGAAAGAGGTAAGGGCGATAAAATATTCATCAATACAACGGGCATTGGTAAAGTTCACGCTAAAGCAAATATTGATATTGACCATATAAAAGCCGGGGATAAAATTATTTTAAGCGGGCCGCTGGCAAGGCACGGCATCACTATTATGAGCCATCGCCAGGGGTTGCAGTTTGAAACAACTATCAGCAGCGATACCCGCCCGCTTAATAAAATAGTGTTGGAATTGTTAAACGAATTTGGAGAACAGATTCATTTATTACGCGACCCTACACGGGGCGGGCTGGCAACTGTATTAAATGAAATTGCAGGAGATGCAAAACTCGGTATTGATATTTCACAAAAATACATCCCGGTAGAAGAAGAAGTATATGGCGCCTGTGAAATGCTCGGGCTCGACCCGTTGTATGTTGCCAATGAAGGATTGTTTGTTGCTGTGGTTGATGCCACGATTGCTGATAAATTTTTATCGCAGTTAAAACAATGGGAACATGGAACAATGGCAGGTATCATTGGTGAAGTAACTCCGGAACATATAAAACAGGTAATAATGAAAAGTAATATCGGCGGACGAAGAGTTGTGAATATGCTGGCCGGAGAACAGTTACCGAGAATCTGTTGATTTCTGCCACGAAGGCACAAAAAAACAAAGGCTTCATTTAAATTTAGTGTTTCGTGCTTGTGGCAGAAAAACATGCAATGAAAATTTTTATAAATGTTATCAGAAAGAGAAGAATATTTAGCAAAAGAAATTGTTGATTGTGCTTTGTACCGGCCGTTTGCTGTAAGTGTAATTAATGATCAATTAATAGTAGCAGATACAGGAGATCAAAGGATAGTTTTTTATACCATTTAAAACAATCATTCCATGTTTTCATTTCCGCTTTTACTCACGATCTATGCCGGCTTTACGCATGCTTTTGAGGCAGATCATTTGCTGGCTGTAAGCAACATTGTGTCGCAACGCAATAATATCAGGTCATCAATGAAGGACGGTGTTTTCTGGGGGCTTGGCCATGCCTCAACTATTTTTTTTATCGGGGTACTCATGATCCTTTTTAAAGTGGGTATTTCAGAACAGAGCTTTCATTATTTTGAAGCAACTGTGGGTATCATGCTCATAGCATTAGCGGTTTATCGTTTAGTGAAATTTTTTCGCAGTAAGAAAATTGTTATTCATACCCATTCACATGAGCATGAAGAAGGGCATCACAAACACCTGCATGTTCATATTGGAAGAGAACATGAACACCATCATACGCATTCACTGGCTTATGTGGTGGGGTTGGTTCATGGCCTTGCAGGCAGCGGAGCATTGATATTAATCGCGATGTCTCAAATGAAGGGACCGGTTGAGGGATTGATTTACCTGGTAATATTCGGTGCGGGCTGCATTGCCGGTATGTTGCTGGCTGCAGGTTTGTTCAGTATCCCGTTTTCGAAAAGAATAATGCAGGCGCAGGCATTGCAAAGTTTTTTAATTATAACCTCATCTGTACTTTGCCTGCTTTATGGAGGCAAAGTAATTTATGAAAACCTCGTTGTGTAGCTCAAAACTGTCAGCCCTGAGCTATCAGCTGCATAAAAACTTTGTTAACAGCTGGTCATTTTGTAGCACGCACTTATTTATTTGATGAAGTAATTATGCAACATGCAAAGGAAGGATTTGATATGATTATTAACCTGGCGGCCGGGCTGGATACACACCCATACAGATTATCATTACCTTCAACCCTCACATGGCAATTCTTTCGTTTGATCCGAAATTATTTTGAAGATATCTCCTCGATTAAGAATATCCAAATGACGAATTAATAATATAAGCATTTATCGTAGTAACAGGTTACGCTGAAAGTTAAAGCAGCATGCTTGCGCGATAAACCGCAAAGAAATAAACGAATTAATACCTTTGCAACTGAACAAAGTATTTAGAGTGGAATTATAAACTCTTAATTATGGGCTTAAGTATCCATTACAGCGGTAGTTTCAACGCAAAAGCTTCATTGGAGGCAATGATCGAAGAGGTGAAAGACATTGTTGAAGTTTATAAATGGCCATACCTTGTTTTTGAAAGTAAGTTTTCTGCATATAGCTTTGGCAAAGCGGAATACGCCCAGGATATTTATGGGATATGTTTTACTCCACCGGAATGTGAAACCGTTAGTTTATGTTTTCTTTCAAATGGAAAAATGAGTGATGTCTTGAATCTGAGGTTCTATGGTACTCCTGAAAGCGAAGAAGACGCAGAATACCTGTATATGCTCTCGGTAAAAACGCAATACGCAGGAATTGAAATCCACAAACTGCTCATCCGCCTGTTAAGATATATAAGCAGCAAATACCTGCAGGATTTTATATTACGCGACGAAGGAGAATATTGGGAAACCGGCAATGAAAAATTATTGCAGGATGCATTTAAACGCTATACCGTTCTGATAGAAATTTTTGCGTCATCTTTGGAAAATTATCCAAAAAAATCCGGTGAAAATTTTGAAGCTTATTTTGAAAGGCTGGTAAAACAAATTCATGAAAAACGTAAGGAATGAAAACCTGCTTGAATTTCATTAAAGGTTGTAATTGTTGTTAAAGAAAACAAAGGGGCCTGGATTATATTTCCTTAAGCTTTCTTTTTTTCCAATACAGCTCAAAATCCATTGCATTATTCCATGCTTCTGTTACCGCACGCGTGATATCTTTCGTATTAACCCTGAATTTTTTTGACCAATCCTGAACCTCATAAAGTTCAGATAAGTTTATACGGTCTCTTGTAGGTTTTTCCATGTTATTTTTATTGTTAGTCATAAGATAGTTTTGCTCTACAACGCAATTCCTGTGCCCAAATTGCACGAATCCTGGTCGGTTGTTATAATGAAAATATTAAATAAGAGGAAAAGTTTAGTAAACACCTGGTATAAGAAGATAAATACCCTGATAATCAGATAGATAATTTATCTGCATAATTCTTTTATAATTTTTTGATGTTTTGGGTATAAGATTGATAAAGAGGCAGCGTCTGCCAATTCAAAATCACTAAAATCAAAACCAGGTGCAACTGTACAACCAGTAAAGCAAAATGAGCTTCCTGCTGCGGGCCTGCTTGCAAACCAGCAATTGGCAGGTACTACATACTGAAATATTTGCCCTCTATTATCATCACGGCCGAGCCGAATAATATCGAGGCTCCCATCGTGCTGAATAACATATACAAGTAATGGGTCACCTGCATAAAAATGCCAGCATTCATCACCTTTGATACGATGAAATGCAGAAAAATTTCCCTGCTCCAGTAAAAAATAAATAGCAGTTGAAAATGCTCTCTCACCGGGGAATCTTTCCGGCAACCCAGCCTGCGGGATGTATTCACTGCTCCTGTAAGTTTCTTTATACCATCCACCCTCAGGATGTGGCTGAAGAGCGTATTGCTGTATGAGCTGCTGAGAAGTGGACATGAGTCTTTTTATGAAAATAGCGGCCCGTTATCGGGGCTGTAAAAGTATGTGTTTATATTATTTTATTTGTAAAACGCAAATAGCCGGGATTGGCAAAAAAGTATTTTATAAATAATACCGATTGGTATATATTTGTATTCTAATTTCAAAACAGTTGACAAAGTCAGAACAGACAAAAGCATTTATCATAGAAAAAACAGCATCTATTTTTAATTCAAAGGGGTATGAAGGCACTTCGATGTCTGATATTACCAATGCTACCGGACTAACAAAGGGAAGTATATATGGTAATTTTGTAAATAAGGATGAAGTGGCCCTGGCGGTATTCGATTATAATTTGCATAAGGTACAAACGATCATACGCTCAGAGATGGCTAGATATCAAACGGCAAAAGACAAGTTGCTGGTGTATGTAAACGTGTACGATAATTTCCTCAATCTTCCCTTTCCTGAAGGGGGCTGTCCTATCATGAACACTGCAATAGAATCAGATGATACCCATCCCGGGCTTAAAAAGAAAGCTGCTGATGCCATTATTTGCTGGAAGAATAGAATTGTACAGTTAATAGAAAATGGTGTCATTGCTAGAGAGTTTAATAAAAAAACCAACGCAGAAGAAGCCGCCCTCACCATAATCGCTGCTATAGAAGGGGCCATCATGATAACCAAGCTAACCGGCAAAATAAATTACCGCAAGGCAATCCTGCAATCTGTGAAAACAATCATCAACAACCTGTAATAAATTTTTTCATCATGAAAATACCAATCGGTATAATTTAAAACGAATAATATGAACACGACAAACAACACGGTATTGATCACGGGCGGTAGCGCCGGTATTGGCTTTGAAATAGCTAAATTATTTTCAGCAACCTGCAACAAAGTGATCATCACGGGAAGGGATAAGCAAAAACTGGATAATGCATTGGCGCAACTTACCAATGCAACCGGCATTGTAAATGATGTAAGTAAAAAAGAAGATACAGAAGCCCTGGTAGCAAGAGTAAAAAAAGATTTTCCCGATCTTAATATAATTGTTAATAATGCGGGCCAGGCGCACCTGTATGACCTTGCCGATAGCGAAAACGCTTTTGAAAAAGCACAGGATGAGATGCTTACTAACTATTTGGCGGTTATACGCCTTAATGAAAAATTGTTGCCAGTGCTTAAAGCACAAAAGGATGCCGCTATTGTGAATGTTTCATCTGTGGTAGCTATTGTACCTGGCAAAATACCCACTTATTCGGCAAGCAAGGCCGCACTGCATTCTTACACACAATCTTTAAGGGTAAGCCTGAAACGTTCAGGCAATGTAAAAGTATTTGAATTGATGCCACCATTGGTCGACACGGAGTTTTCTGCGATTATTAATGGAAGCACTGGTATCTCACCGCTTGTCGTTGCACAGGATCTCATCGATGCAATCGAAAAAGATAACTACGAAATACACGTTGGCAAAACGCAATACATTTATGACCTCTACCTGCAATCTCCGGCTGAAGCCTTAAAGGCAATGAATCCAGTTGCTAATTGATTTTTTATATATCATGTTATGAGCCGATTAGCCTGGCATATTTTTCCGGATGTATCCGGTAAATATTATTGGCCGGTGACAAATTCAAGCCCGGAATAGCAAGAATATTTAATGCGGGCAGTAACAAAAGAAACAGCGCTGAACGACCCGAAGGACAGTCTCCCGGCAAAGCGCCAGGCAAGTTGTAAAATAAATATAATTTTTTTAATTTATAATATACCGTTCGGTATATAATGTATGAAGAGGAAAATTTTACTGGTGACCGTCATCGTTGCGGCAATGATGGAACTAATTGATATTTCTATTGTAAACGTAACCTTGTCTCACATGAGCGGCAGACATGGTTACGCACCTTACTACCGATAACCCTGCAGCAATGGAGAGGTTGATGAACTACACGAATTTTTTATTGCCAAAGGCTCCCCGAAGTACACAGCACAAAAACTGGCATTGCAGTCCATGGAAAACATTGTAGTAAAACAATGCTCCCAGCTTAGTTTCAGTGATGCCTACTTAATGGTTGGGCTCATATTCATCGCTGCTCTGCCCATGCTGCTATTTGCACTAAAAAAGAAAAGAGAAAAGTTACAGGTAATATTAACCGATCATTAAAATTAAACATACAAAAGGGCAGCGCTTATATTGCCTCTCTGAAAATTTATATCTAAAGCAGCGCCTCCAGCTTAAACATAAGTACCCATCGTTAAATTCGCATTTCAGGAAGATGATACCGGGAGGAGAAGTATGCCGGGATAGGTACGATTACTTAAAAAATATCCGGCATAATTTTTTTATTCTTTTAAATATTTTTCCTTAATGATATTAAGATGATGCAGTTCATGCCCTGTAATATGATAGGCAAGTGCTCTGACTGATACCATACTTTCATTTGTTCTTCCAACTCTTGTCAATGCTTCATCCGGCAAACCGTTAAACAATGTGATAGATGCTTTTCTTACGGCATCATATTCTTCCAGTATATTATGAAGGTCTCTTTCGTTTGCTCCCGAAAATCTTGCAAAATCATCCTGGTTAAATCCGGGCAATTCTGTGTTGTCATTCCTGGCAAAACGTAAAGCCCTGTAAGTATAGATTCTTTCATCATCAACCAGGTGAACCAAAATTTCTTTTAAGGTCCATTTATCCGGTGAATAGCGGTAAAGAAGTTTTTCTGTTGGTATCGAAAGAAATAGTTTCTTTAACAGGATTCCGTTAGTTTCCAAATGCCGAAGTACCAAGCCGTCCTCCGGAACAAGGCGCATATACATTTCAGCATATGGCGGGTATTCGTCTTTATTTGGCTTATTGATTAATTTCATTTCAAAAAAAGTTATGCGAAATTGAAATAATCGTGAGGTATAAATAGAACTCTATGGGATTTTATTTTTTATGTAAATGTCAAGACAATCTGCAGAAGAAAATAAAATACTTTCCTTCCCGGGGTGAGGAATTGCGTTTTCTTTTTTATGGATAAGCATCCTGCATACCGGGTCAATATGAAAGGAGTTTGTATTTTCTATCATTAATTCAAATACATCGGTTTCCTCACTTATATTTTTGAAACTATGTTTTTCTTTTGAAGAGAATGTAAATGCACCAGGATTTGATAACGCATTCATAAAAGCTGATGAGCACCAAAAGGTTCCTTTGGTTGCTTTATTGGCAATACGGGAAGTAAGATTATCAGGAGAACCGAAGTAATGGTTATTGCGTTTTCAAACTTGACCGTAATGCAGGCCCCCGTGAACCTGCAAAAAATGGTGCTCTTTCGGGCAATTTTGAAGAAGCATAATAGCGGTGCTTATCAATTGATCCGGTGAAGATGAAACGATCATCACTTCATCTCCCACCCGTTGATGAAGTTTGCTGTCGCCCGCAAGGCAATCGTTTACAATGAAAAGAAACTTATCGGTCATATCTGCCGCGGTAGCCGGTACGGGAGTTTCGGTAAGCGCTGTATAACCGGATAGGTCTGCAATCAGTATCGCAATATTTTGTTCCATGTTCTTAAAAGATAAAGTTATATTTTATTTTTGTTGGGGTATGATTTTTAATTAATAAGCCGCTCACGTGTGAGCGGCTTATTAACACGTGAGCGGCTTATTAGATTTAGCAGGAGCAACCGCAGTTGCAATCTTTGCTCTGCGCGGAGCCACATGTGCAATTTTCGCAGGTGCACACTTCGCAGGTGCAATTTGGGTTCCCGCAATTCTTTTCGATTTTGATTGGAGCGCTTTGGCTCTTTAAAGTTGTCATGATTTTATGTTTTAAATTGATAACACAAAAGTAGATGCATAGCCGTCCTCAGTTGTTATACAACTTTGGGTAAGGTTTATATAATTTTGGGATTAGATCGAATCGAGCGGTTTACGCCTGGAAGCACCCACTTCCTTAAAATAAGATGGGGTAAGGCCGGTAATCTTTTTGAATTGACCAGATAGGTGTGCAACGCTGCTATATTCAAGCTCATAAGCAATTTCCGATAGTGTCATTTGCCCGTAAATGAGAAGTTCCTTGGCTTTTTCAATACGCTGTTCAATAAAGAAATTTTCAATGGTCCTTCCTTCTACTGCAGAAAATAAACTGCTGAGATAAGTGTATTCATGATGAAGCTTGTCCGAAAGATAATTGGAGAGTTTCATTTCATTAGCTTTTTCATCTACATCATTGCGTGCTTTTTTAATTACATGTGTTTTTATTTTTTCAATAAGACCGCTCATATGATTATCTATGAGTTCAAAGCCAATGTCCGCAAGTTTTTCTTTCAGCAATTCTTTTTGTTCTTCAGCTAATGCACCGCTAAGATAAATCTCACCAAAAAGCACTTTGGAAAAAGGTATCGCTGCATCACGCAAAATATCTTCAACAGCCAGCACACAACGGTGGCAAACCATATTCTTTACAAGGAGAATGTTTGAAGACATGTGTAAAGATAATGTAGAAAATGGACATGAATACATATTATACGGAATTACTGCCAGGCACTCATACTACACTTCTTTTTATTATGAACCAGGTTCCCCTGTCAGGTCATGTAGAAATTACAGTTTCTGCTTTCCCCCTCAAATGTCACACCTGTTATCACATGAATCCACAGGGGGAAAATAAAAAACAAAAGGAGAAAATTATTGCGACAGCTACCAGGCAGATAACCCGCGAAGACTGCAGTCAGAGAAAATGAAAGTAAAAGGCAGCAAAGCGCATTAAAGAAATAAGTGAGATTTGTGCCGCAATAATAAAGCAGATTGGTTTTTGTAGGAGTTTTTTTCGTTTAACCGTAACAGTTATCCAGCCTGTACGGTTGAGATCATTGTGTTGGGTAAGCACAGAAACACCCGTTTGTGCAAAAAGAATAAATACTTGCCAGGATAACTAAAGGCGCTAAAAATAATCTCATATTATATTATTCATGCAGTCATCCCGGGTAGCTTCAATTCCCGCAATATCAGTTTTTTTTGGATACCGTACAGTCTAATAATTATACACATGCTGTTGGCAAACACCCTTGATCCGTTATAGTAATTATTATTTAGAATGCAAAAACGATGTTTGGCTTCTGGTTGCTGATGCAATTTTTTTTTGGTGTACTGCAACAGCAGCTTTTTTGATCAACCATTTTCAGGATGATTTATCTTAATGCAAAGCCCATTGCTTTGATCTCAGGTTTCAATATAAATCCTACTCCTTTTTTAAATGTATCACCAATCCTCCACCGGTAGCAAGTTTCAGGGGTAAAGTATCCTCTTTCGTAACAGTTCGCTTTTGAAGTATAAAATGATTTGGGTTTTCATTAGTATCACCGGCATCAGTGTAAATTTCCGCATCATATTTTCCTTCATCTAAAAAGTGCAAAGGAATAGTTACCGGCCGTGCTTCATGATTGTTGATCGCTCCAACATACCATTCAGTATTCTTTCTCCTGGCAGTTACAATGTATTCGCTCACTTTTGCATCAATCACTTTTATTTCATCCCACGTAGTTGGTATCTCTTTTATAAATTCAAAACCGGGCTGACCTTCATAGGCGGCAGGATAATCACATACCATCTGCAAATAATTTTCCAGCACCACATACATAGCCAGCATGTGGCAACGCGTGCCTAATACAAGCGGCCTTGTATATTGTGTTTTAAATTTATCGGGCGGCACCGCTCTAAAACCACCAAGATGATAATCTGTCGGGCCAGCCAGTCCCCTTGTGAATGGTATATTGATATCATGATCAGGACTAAGGCCATGATCGTCCCATTTATCTACTTCATAATTCCTGGTGCCTTCTCTTGTAAATTCATTTGGATACGTTCTGTTTAATCCAGTTGGTTTGTATGCGCCATGAAATTGAATATGTAAATGATGCGCAGCTGCTTTCTGTAAAATCTCTGTTTGCATGTTCACCATTTCCTGGTCATCACGATCCATAAAATCAACCATCATTCCTTTAAGCCCCCACTTTTCAAAGATTGCAAAAGCCGTATCAAGTTTGGGATACAATGCATAGAAATGCACCCAAACTCTTATTCCAACGCCAAGGCGGCCTGCATAATCGCATATCTCTTTCATATCCAGCCCGGGAACGGGGGTGGTAACGTCTGAATGAGGGCCGGGTTGAAATCCTACTCCATCATCCATATACCATTGATGTAAACCATATTCCACCACCGAATGATAGGTTATTCCATTGCGGGCGCAAAAATCAATATAGTATTGGTTCGTTACAAAATTATTGCCGGGGGCATTCAATGTATCGGGAACTACGTTACCATTCCACCAGGGAAAAGTTGTTTTACCGGGTTTTATCCAGCTCACATCTTTTATTTTGCAGGGCTCATTCAAACTGGTGATCATGTTACTTTCAATTAATGCACCAATGCGATCACTTATCAGCAATACCCGCCATGGGCTCTGATGTGGTAATGTTGCTTTTACTTTTATAGCTGTTTGTTTAGGCAGGGGAGATAATTTACTTACGAGCACATCATCATGTTTTGATAAATACATCCCTGCGTAATCAAGCAACGCTGCTTCTGTTATGGCAAGATATACACTGCCGGGAAACTCAAACAGGGTGGGCATATCCATCAAAGTATCCGGTTTCACTTCGCTTAATGGCAAACTGCTGTACTCACCCTCATGTGATGAAGTATAGTTGGGCAAAAACAAGGTATGCACTTTGGGATTGCCTGTTAATTTGAAAGTAGTATTTTCATCCAGTAAAGTGAAAGATGTAAAATTTTTTTGCTGAGGTATTTCATATCGAAATGCAAGCCCGTCATTAAATACTCTCACCAGTAAATTTATTTTTCTGAAGGGTGCTACCGTTTCTTCCAATGGTATCCTTACTTCTTTGTATTGGGTATGTACTTCTTTTGTTTTTCCTGTTACCAGTTCATAATCTTCTGAAGTATCACGAAATGCAGGCTTATTTATTGTAAGACTGGCATTAAAATTATTGTCATCGAATTGCAGCCCCAGGGAAGAATAATCAACAATTGTTTTTTTCTTAAATGCCACACTGTACTCCATAGCTTTATTCGCAAGCCTGAGAGAAAAAAGAATATTACCATCCTGAGAAGCAAGGCTTATTTTTTTTTGGGCGGCTCCAGGCAATACAATCAGTGTGCAAATAATGCACAGTACTTTAGACAAAAGCTTCATCATGTATATTGTTACGGTATGAAGTTAATAATACTTTATTAGTTATTACCGAACTATCAATTTATTATAAAGTATTCAATTTGTTTACAGCATAGAAGGATTCAATGAATAGATTCTTAACTTCAGTGGCTTTATTGTACGAACCCTATTCCTATATTTGTAAAATGTTACCAGTAAGCCATCGGGGTAAAACAATGCCGGCATCTCCAATACGGAAATTGGTTCCGTATGCTGAAATTGCAAAAAGTAAGGGAATAAAGATCTATCATCTTAATATTGGCCAACCCGATATTGAAACTCCTAAAACCATCCTGGATGCTGTCCGTAATTCTGATTTTAAAGTTTTGGAATACAGCCACAGTGCCGGCAATGAAAGCTATCGTCGAAAGCTTGTGGAATATTATCGCTCTGTGGACATCCATGTAGATTACCAGGATATTATTATAACAACCGGTGGCAGCGAGGCAATTCTATTCGGATTTATGAGTTGTCTGGATGCGGGGGATGAAGTAATTATTCCGGAACCTTTTTATGCGAATTATAACGGTTTTGCCGTAGCCGCAGATGTGGTAGTGAAGCCAATAACTTCCTCAATTGAAACCGGGTTTGCATTGCCGCCCATTGAAGAAATTGAAAAAGTTATCACTGAAAAAACAAAGGCAATTGTGATATGCAATCCTAATAATCCTACGGGCTATTTGTACAGCAGGCAGGAAATGGAAGTTCTTAAAACAATTATTCAAAAGTACAATCTTTATTTATTTTCTGATGAAGCCTACCGGGAATTTTGTTATGAGGGGGAACACTTCAGCGCTATGCAGCTCGAAGGCGCAGAAGAAAATGTTGTGATGATGGATACGATCAGTAAAAGATACAGTGCGTGCGGGGCCAGGATAGGAGCTTTGGTAACAAAAAATAAAAATGTGGCAGAAACCGTTTTAAAATTTGCACAGGCAAGGTTAAGCCCACCTGCGTTCGGGCAAATTGTTGGTGAAGCAGCCGTGGGGCTTCCTGCCGGTTATTTTGAAAAAACCAAAAACGAATATAAATTACGAAGAGACCTTATTGTGCAGAGGCTAAATAATATCCCCGGCGTATTTTGCCCCCAGCCGGGCGGGGCTTTTTATGCTATGGCTTCATTGCCTGTTGATGATGCCGACGTATTTTGCCAATGGCTCCTGGAATCTTTTAATTATAATGGAGGTACCGTAATGCTTGCGCCTGCAACGGGATTTTATGGTACAACAGGGCTTGGGAAAAAAGAAGTAAGGCTGGCTTATGTATTAAACGCAAATGCTATTAATGCAGCGATGGATTGCCTCGAAAAAGCGCTTGAAGTTTACCCCGGGCGTATCAATTCAAAATAATCCTTAAAAGAAAGATTTTTACTGATGCAGTGTTTAACCAATCGTTATCTTTGCCGCCCAAAAAGCAGAAAGCTATTAAAATTATGTCGGGATAGCTCAGGTGGTTAGAGCATCGGATTCATAGCCGCCCGGGGCGGACGGAGTTCAAATCTGCTCCCCGGCATATTTATAATCATTAAATTTATGTTCGCTGAGACGGGAATTTAAATTTGATGAGAGGTTGGTGAGAGGCTTTTATAGTAAGATAGTATGTTATGTCGAGGTAGCTCAGCTGGTTAGAGCATCGGATTCATAACCCGAAGGTCGGCAGTTCAAGTCTGCTCCTCGATACATTTTTCTAATCGGATTCATATCCGCCTGAGGCGGTCGGCAGTTGAATTGTGCTCCCCGATCCATTTATTGAATTATATCCGCCAGAGGCGGACGGCAGTTCAAGTCTGCTCCCCGATACATTGAATTTTCAATAATATACGCGAAATCGCCTTTTATTGGCAACCATCCGAATTCAAAACATTATGGCTTATCGTAAAAACAGCCAAAGAGTTATAATAGACAAGACAGGGAACAAACTGTGAAATCCAGGACAAAATTTATAATAAGTTGCACCAAAACTCGTTTCTTCTGATAGTGTTTGATAACTATCGTGCTGGCTATTTGCAAAAATTGTTTGTTACAAAGGAGACTATTGTTCTTTGCCACTTCATTGGACAGAGTATTAGGTATTTAGCTTTTAATTGTTAACTTTAGCAAATTTTCAGATGCAGTTCCGGGAAGGTGAATATCAATTCTGCTTTCACCAATGCTGGTTCCGGTGACCAGGGGAATACTTAAAAAACGGAAAATACCCAAAAACGCGATTATTAGAAATTAAAACCAATAAATATAATAAAGTAATGGGACTAAAACAATTTGTAAAGACCAGGTATAGTATCTCAAAAGATAAAAAGGAACTTAATTCAATTGAACGAATTGGAGGTGAACTAAACAACCTTCGATATAAAAACGATTTGTCTATAGAAAATCTGTTTGAATCGGGTGATACAGAGAAAATGTGGAGTGATTCGAAAAAGCAAATTGATTCTTTCAGCATACCGGATGGTTCAGGCGGGGTTAATCCCGGGGATAGAAAGGCATTGTATTATCTGATCTGTAAGGTTCAACCATCCTCAGTTTTGGAAGTTGGGACGCATATAGGTGCATCGACACTGCATATTGCTTCCGCTCTTTATATGAGCCAGATAAAGAATGGTAAAAAAGCCAATCTCACTACTGTGGATATTGCAGATGTAAATTCCACCGTTAACAAGCCATGGCTGAATTATGGAATGAAATATTCGCCTGTTGAAATGATTAATAAGCTCAATTATGGGTCTTTTGTTGAGTTTGTCGCCGATACTTCAATTCATTATGCCGCTAACTGTAAACAGAAATATGATTTTATTTTCCTGGACGGTAGCCATGCAGCAAGTATTGTATACCAGGAAATTCCAATGGCGCTTAACCTGCTTAATCCCAATGGCGTTATTTTACTTCACGACTATTTTCCGGGGATGAAGCCTCTATGGTCTGATGGAATAATAATCCCAGGCCCCTACCTTGCTACAGAGCGGCTTGTGGAAGAAGGATTAAACGTGGTTGTTTTGCCAATAGGGAAACTGCCATGGCCAACCAAACTGGCATCAAATGTCACGAGCCTTGCATTGTTGTTAAGAAAAAAATAAACAATAATTTATTAAAAGCGCTTCATTAACGCCACCGAATTGTAGCGCAGCATTTTTATTGTCGTAATAATGCATAGCAGTACCTCACAGGCTCTGTAATCCTGTAGGTCTTTCCCGGCCTTTTAGGCAGCCCAACCCTACGCGTTCTATCTATGTTTATATTATTATAGATACTGACACATTAGTTAAGTTCATCATGTGTAACAAGGTGTCAAATTCAAACAAATTGTTATATCTCTATAATTTTTGTTGCTAAAAGCTGAATTTTTTGGGACGTTTTGCTTGGCAAATTATTTTAACAATCTTTTAACTGGCTTTAAGAAAAGTCAGCAAGATGCATATGCTTTATGTTAAAATATAAGTCACTTATTTACAGCAATCTTTACTTGACATTATTTTAGAAAATCTTTATGGGTCATTAAAGTCGTCCATACATGATAATTTAATAGTATAACTGCAAATTTCTGGTGTAAAATCTGCACCTTAAAGTGCATATTTCATTTGTCGATAACTGTTAGAGAAAATATGCAGGAATATTATTATAAGAAGACAAAATAAAATCCCCGCAATTTTTAACAAAGGAATCATCTTAGAAATATTACGATTCCCTTACCTATGTGATTAGTGTACACACCTGTGGCATTGATACTCAACAAAAGCTTTATAAGAACTATACTTCTCAGGCTTAATTAAGTAAAACGAAGCGATGGTGTTTATATCCAAATCGCCTTGTGCTGCATTATGAGAAGAGACTGTTTCCGGCATTCTGTCATCTTGATTGCTGCCTAACGGGCTATTTATATAAAACCAAATTAATTTTTTATGAGGAAATTCTTAATTGCATTTTTATTAATAATAACAATCGGTTTTACAACAAATGCAAAAACCTATTATGTTTCCAACTCAGGAAATGATAATAATGACGGATTAACAACTTCAACACCCTGGAAGACTCTCGCTAAAGTGAGTTCCTTTTACGGTTTTGCCGCAGGAGATGACGTATTATTCAACAGGGATGAGGAATATTATGGCAGGCTCATTATTAATAATAGTGGTTCATCAGGAAATCCCATAACTATAGGAGCTTATGGTAGCGGGGCAATGCCGGTAATAACAGGTTTCTCAGCGATAAATTCATGGACAAATTTAGGAAATAATATATGGGAGAGTACGAACTCAGTTTCGGGCTTGCCTTATGTTAACATGGTGGTTGTTAATGGTGTAAATACTGCCATGGGGAGATTCCCGAATACGGGGTTTTATA
>JBDTZL010000273.1:0-26796 GCA_040005125.1 Ginsengibacter sp. | reverse complement strand
GGAAGATAGTTCTTGCTCCATTTACTTCGGTGGTGCTTATAAAAAAGGAGTGAAATTCCGGGTTTAAAAAGTTTTGTTTGACAGATTATAGCTGCCACTTAGTGAAATTTATTCTTACTGACTTTTGAATGATGTATGCTATCCAAAAAAGTAATATGGGTACAACTAATGTAAACATCCGGGTTTCTGCACTTGCCAATATACTTCCTCCAAAATATAATAAGACAAAATATAATAACAACCGCATTGGAAAAATTATTTTTCTCCAATTTATGAATGTCGGGACCATGCAAAATAACATCAACAACAATATAGTTCCGGTAAACGGCAACCTTAACAGGGTTGTATTCTTTTGAAGAGTATAGGAATAAGGATAGTTAAAAAGTATCCTTCCAATGTTGCTACAGCAGTTTTTTAAAAATTTAACCGGGTGCGATTTTATGTTTTCAATTGCGATTTTCTGATAAGCACTATCTTTCTCTGCGCCTTTATATTTAAGGATTTCGTCCAGATCTTTTTGATGGTTTAAAGTTATACGTTCTTCGGCACCGGGGATTGTATTTTTCTTAGTCTTCGGGTCTATAGGAAATTGAATCCAGCTTCCGTTTTCATCTTCGAATGGAGTACTCATCCAATACAAATTTTCGCCTCCAGACGTGCCCCAATAAAATACTTTTTCTGTCATATGATAGGTATACAACAAATAAGGCAGCGATGTAGTAATTGCCATCAGGAAAACAAGCACAGTCTTTCGATAATTTGGATTTTTTCTATTTATGATCCAAAACAATCCACTTCCAATTAGCATGCATAACAGTACATAGCCAAATATTACTTTTGTTAATGCTATATATCCAATTATAAAACCAGAGAGATAAATGTATTTTTTTGTTTTTTTAGAATTCTCAGGATTAAAGGCCTTCAACAAACAAAAAATTAATAAAGAAATTAAAAACGCAGTGAATGTTTCGGGGATTATCAAAGGTAAATTCTGGTAAGGATTGTAATAGCACGCCCAAAACAAACTAAATGCCAGCGTCATCGGGGGTGACGTAACTTGTTGTAGCGCTTTAAATAATAAAATAACCGATAAGTAATATAATACCGCATTCAATAATGTTATATAAATTAACGGTAAACCTAATGCGAGGAAAGGCAATATTAACATCGGATAACCGGGACCATCGCCTATATCAATATCAGGAGCGGGTGGTGAATAAAATCCATGAAGGAGATTTTGTGAGAACATCAAATACCTGTTTTCATCCCCTACTGTACCATTTGTAGGAAAAATTAAAGCCAAAGCAATATAAAATAGAAGGAACGGTAAGAACAGTAACCAGGGATTTTTGGGTAATCTCATATTTTTAAAATATTTGATTTATTGTTTTCACGGTTTAAGAATTCTCCTGGACGCCATTTTGTTTTTTCAAACTTGTGCCGAGGTGAAAAAGCTCCTCAAAATAGCGTTTACTTTGAAGAGATAAAAACCCTACACTTAAAAACTGGATGGCAATTACGAATGTTATACCTCCAACAAGAAACGATTGCGGATTCTTTTGAAATTGTACAGCAAGGCTCTGGGGAAAAGAGATTAATTCGGAAGATTTGGAACTTGCCGCGGCTATATAAGATAATGTATCATACAATAGCCATATTAATTCATATAGGGAAAGAAGCATCAGAATTGTTCCTATACCTACAAAAAAAATGTAAGGACGAAATATAAATCCTGACATAATACCGGAAAAAAAACTTCTTAGCACCCTGAGGCTTGACTTTCTCTGGCCTGTAAATTTATTTTGTTCTGTCCAGTCAAGGTGTGCGGGAATTTCAACAATCCTTGCCCGGAGTATCATCGCCTTGTACATAATTTCAGGATTTATTTCATAATCCTTTGTCTTAAGATTTAAAGTTCGTATAAATCCTCTCCGGTATGCCCTTACCATGCTTGTGAAGGTATGATACTTATCCTGCGCGGCCATTCTCATAAACTTATTTACCCATCTGCTTAATACCCTTCTTGAGAATGGAACTGCCGTTACTTTGCCTCCTTTCATATAAGGTGAAGCTATTACTATGTCGGCAGCGGTCTCCATCAGCTTGTCTACCATTTCTCCAATATACTCAACTGAATAACTTAAGTCAACATCCAGCACAACTATTACATCTCCTTTTGAATGACGAAAGCCTGTTTGTAAGGCATGGCCCAGGTTAAGATTTACCGGGTGGTGAATTACCCTGATTTCGTTTCTTTGATTTGCAAATTCATCAGCTATCTCCCCGGTATTATCCTTACTGCCATCATTTATAATAATAATTTCCCAACGGTACTTGTCACTTTTACTTTCCAGGTAATTTATGATGGTGTTAAGATTGATCGGAAGTATTGCCTGTTCATTATAACAGGGGACAATAATGCTTATGAAAGTTTTATTAATAGAATTCACTACTTAATATTTTTATAATTATTAAAATGTAATCTCAAAATATCCGGGAAATTTTCTTATCGCTTTGCAGCGTATAAACCCGGTTAAGTAAATCAATTAAAAATATTTTTTGGAAAGCTTTATTTTTCATCGCAATCTAATGTATAGTATTAATTATGTTTATCATTTTCATTGTTACATCCTTACCAAAAATATCTGTTTTTCTTTCGGGAGTCTTAAAACAAGCAATTTTAGAAGCAATCATTTTATCAGCGGGGTTAATCAGCAAATTCCATTTTTCCTCAATTGTTTCCACCCATTCAGTTTCTGTACGCAATGTAATACACGGTTTACTTAAAATATAAGCTTCTTTTTGAATTCCTCCGGAATCTGTAATGATCCTTTTTGCAGAATGTTCAAGAGCTATAAAATCCAGGTATCCCTGTGGCTCAATTACCCTGATATTTGCCGGCACGCAATAGTTTGTTGCGAGCATTTTGCGGGTCCTGGGATGAACAGGAAAAATGATTTCCTCTTCCAGTTGTCCCAGTTGATTTAGTATATGTTCGAGTATATCGGTACTGTCAACATTGTAATTCCTGTGAAGGGTGAGTAAGTTGTATTCTATGTTATCAAGTTGCAGGTCTGCAATTACAGTGGATTTTTGGAGTGCAATGTCAATATTGTTTTTCATTGTATCAACCATAATATCACCTGTAAAAAAAGTGTTCTCTTCCAATCCTTCTTTTTTAAGAATATCTACAGCTGTTTGAGTAGGTGCGAAAAGATAGGTAGAAACATGATCTGCAACGATCCGGTTTATTTCTTCGGGCATGCTTCTGTTATAGCTTCGGAGGCCTGCTTCAATATGTATGACCGCTATGTTTAATTTTGATGCTGCCAATGCACCGGCCAGGGTTGAGTTGGTATCTCCAAAAACAATGACAATGTCTGGCCCTTTCTCAATCATAGCCGCTTCCAGCTTTATCATCATTTCACCCGTTTGTGTTGCATGGCTCGCTGAACCGGCTCCCAGGTGAATATCCGGTTTCCTGATTCCAAGATCCATGAAGATTTTCTCTGACAAGGCATAATCATAATGCTGCCCCGTATGAACAATATATTCTTCATGATATGGTGCAAGCGCCGATGATAAAGGAGCCAGTTTAATAAATTGCGGGCGTGCACCTACAATTGAAAAGATCTTCATATTACGTTAGAATTGGCCAGTGTTAATTTTTGTTCCGGATTGCTATTTGTTTTAAGTGATATGGATTTCATATCAGGTGAAAGTCTTTTAGAAAATTCAGACATGGGAAGCAATTCAAAATTTTGTTTCAATATTTGAATCGCCATCTCAAAAATTTTCAATTTCTGTTCACTTTTTATGTTCATCCCCGGGAAAAAGGCAAGTGCGGGAACATCATCTTTTCCAATCAGGTCCAGGGGATGTAATAAGTAGCTGGGCTGGGTTTTGGTTATTTTGCACATAAGAATTGCAAACCGCAGGTACATTCTCATCAACCTCAGCGATACACCACTGATATATAACAGGTAGCTCTGGTGGAAAGGTATTTTGAAGACCGGAATTGTTGTAACAGGGATCTCTAATAATGTTTTCTTATTTTCAAAAATCCATGTATATGGTTTAAGGGGATAAAAACCTTCTTTAATTGAGCCGAATAACTCCTTCCGGCTTTCTTTTTCTTCCTTTGAGAGTTTTGATTTCCAAAAATAATAGCGCCTCATAAGGGGCGAGATATATGTGGGAAGGATAGATGCATCGAAGATATAATTACGTTTTTGCAGTACTTCCAGAAGATCATTGCTCCAGCTAAATCCCGGTCCCCTGAAACTATTTGTACGTTGCCCGGTTGCCTTAAAAATGGCTTCTTCGGCCGTGATTATTTCTGCTTCTATCTTTTCTTTAGAATAAGTTTTGAGCCATGATTCATGATGAAAAGAATGATTACCCACTTCATGCCCGCGTTCTACAATGCTGCGAAGTACTTTATGATTTTTTTCGATAGCGGCATCTTGTCCTACAACAAAAAAAGTAATTTTTATCTGCAGCTTATCCAGCATATCCAGTACAATTGGAATAACAACATCAAGGTAGGAAGGAAATGTTTCCCAACCCTCGTCCCCGTGAACCTTCATATACGACCATTGATCATCGAGGTCGAGTGAGATACTTGCAAGTAGTTTTTTCTTTTTCATGGGTTAATTCTGATATTAATTTAAGATTTCTTCAAGTTTTGTTTCTGCTACGCGAACCGTCTCGTTTACATTGAGAGTGCCATCTTTAATGTGCGATGTATTTATTATATACACGCCGGGAACAGAAGTTTTTACATTTGGCAAAGCTTCCGAATAACCAAGCGCGGCAACCGTGATCACGTGCCTGGCGCGGGCGGCGCCTACAAATTTTATGTTATCATCTTTAAGCCATGGATACATTTTTTTAAAATTTTCTATAAAATATGTTTTGATCTCATCATCAGACTGATTAAAGAGCGGGTCATCAGCAACCACATACTTTGGAAGATACACCAATGCATTACCTCCAAGATATTTTTTGTCTACAAGAGCCGACATTTCGATCACACCCGTAAATGGAACCCAGGAATCAGTGATGTTGGTAACATAAAATTCGCTGATGGATTTGTCAAGCAACACAGCCACGCAAATAACACCAAGGTACTCAATAGCGTTAAGTTTCTCTACTTCCGGTTTTGTAAGCCCGGTACATAATTTTGCAGAAATGGCTGAAGGCAATGTTACGACAACTTCATCAAACTCTTCTGTTACGGAAGTTATATTATTGGTAAATGTAATTTGTGGTTTACCGGTTGCAGATGTCTTTATTTCTGTAGCTGTATGTAAGGTTTTTATTGTGACGCCCCCGGAGATTAACGTTTTCTTAAATGCTGCAATAACATTTTTGTAACCGCCGGGAACAAATCCGAACATTTCTTTTTTAAGCCCGCTGCGTCTTGCACCGTATAGCCTTTGGATGGTTGCCCAAATAAAAACAGCTGAAGTTTTCCGATAGCTTTCACCAAGTTTAGCACGTAATAATGGCAGCCATATTTTGTTGTAAGTGTTTGATCCAGACCAGCGTTTAAGCCATGTGGTCACAGGTATCTTTTCCAGGCGTTTCCAGTCTTTTATTCTTGAGGCAACAATGATTGTAAGCCCAAGGCGAAATTTATCGACAAGGTTCAAGGTGGGAAATTTTAAAAACTCTATGGTATCCGACATCGAATATAGCTTGCCTTTGATATAAAAGCCTGTTTTGGTTTCTACCCATTCGATTTTATCTTCGAGGCCGATTTCTTTTAGAATATTCCTTGTTCTGAAATCGGATAAAAGAATAACATGATAAAATTTATCCCATTCCACATCGCCCATTTTCCATGAGCTTACCAATCCTCCAAGTTCGGGGGCAGACTCGAATATCGTAACGCTATGACCCTTCTGCGTCAACCGGTGTGCAAGGGTCATACCCATAATTCCACCCCCAACTATTCCCCATTTTTTTGATACCATTTTTTTGATTGACCGGGATTATTATTAAACCATGAATTTTTTTTGCCATTCAATTGTTACAGCGAGCCCTTTTTCCAGATCCCATTCAGGTTCAAAATCAAAATAGGAACAAAGCTTTGAAATGTCCGGAACTCTTCTCATAACATCTTCATAATTGCCAAATGTAGAATAAGGGATATAATTAAGCTGGGGTTCAGAGTTTGGCCCGTTAACCAGTTTCCAAATTAATATTGCCAGCTCTTTTATTGTTATTTCCGCATCCGATTTTGGCCCCGTATTAAAAATCTCGTTATCAGATTTATTATTTTCTATACACAATACAAGAGCACTTACGGTATCATCAACATATGTAAAGGTCCTTGTTTGAGATCCATCTCCATGAATATCTATACACTCTTTTTTAAAGGACTTTTCAATGAAAACGGATTGCGGGCCTCCCCACCAGGTTAAGTTCTGGTTGGGCCCGTATGAACCAAAAAATCGGGTAATGGTATATGGCAGTCCATATTCATCATGATTGGCAATAATGTATTGTTCCCCGTACATTTTTGAAAGAGCATAAGCCCAGCGCTTAACAGTTGTCGGGCCCATTACAAGGTCTGAGCTTTCTTTAAAAGGAATATTGGGATTTTTGCCATAAACATCGGATGTTGATGCAAAAAGAATCTTGGATTTATCCATGAGGCACTTATGCACCACATTTCTAAGCATTAAATAATTTTCCTCCAGGGTTCTTAGCGCATTGGTATAGCGTGGAATTTTTTGAGAAGCAAGGTGAACTATAATGTCGGCCTTTACATCTTTCAAAATAAGAGGATTGGCAATATCGCCCATAATTAGCTGGAAATTGGGTTTATCTTTTGCGAATTCAATGTTGCGCATGAACCCGTAATTAAGATTGTCTATACCAATTACCGTATGACCCCTTTCCAGTAGGCGTTTGGCAAGATTGGAACCGATAAAACCCGCTACACCAGTGATTAGAACTTTCATATTTATTTAATTTTGGTCTTTAGTTCACTTCGATAAAACTTTCGGATTCGAGTAACCTTCAAATTCTATTTTCAATTCAAGCTGCATTTTTATCCCCCCGGAAAACATAATAGACGGTGAGAAAAAGGATCTGGATGTCAAGCCACAAAGTCCAGTTTTCCAGGTACCACAAATCTTTATTGACCCTCATTTGAATCTGTTCGGGGTTAGTGATCTCGCCTCTATAGCCATTTATCTGGGCCCATCCGGTTATACCCGGCTTTATAAATTGACGGATCATATAATCATCGGCAACTTTCGAGTAATCAAAAGTATGTTTAAGCATATGTGGCCTTGGCCCCACCAAACTCATCTCTCCTTTAAATACATTGATAAATTGAGGAAATTCATCAAGGCTGGTTTTCCTGATAAATCTTCCTATGTTAGTTATCCGGGTATCGTTTTGAGTAGCCTGTTTCAAATCAGCATCTTTATTAAATCTCATGCTTCTGAATTTGATACAAAAAAATGATTTTTTATTTTTTCCTGTGCGGAGCTGTTTAAAGAAAATGGGCCCCTTGGATTCCAGTAAAATTAATAAGCCCAGCAGGGGGATCAGCCAGGAAAGGATAAAAACCATCACAAATAAACTTATGGTTATATCCAGTACCCGCTTTTTAAGCCGGTTTCCAACATCGTCCAGCGGTTCGCTGCGTAACGAAAGTATGGGCAATTCACCAAAATATTCTATATGTACTTCTCTTGTAATAAATATGGAAAGATTGGGAACAATTTTGAACCGGATACATTCTTTTTCAGCCTCGTACATTAAGTTGTATATATCCTTATTTTGCTCCGGCGTTATGGTCGAAAATATTTCCTGTACATCCATATCTTTTGCCACTTGCAGGGTATTGCTTATATCGGCTAATACCGGGTAATGTGATAATTCACGTATATTTTTATTATCTTCTATAAATCCTATCAATTCGGTATTAATGCCGTCTTCTTCAAAATAGTTTGCTAATTTTTTTGCAGTATCGTTATAACCCAGTATGATTACTTTTTTTGTAAGATGATGGCTGTTTTTAAAATATTTTTTTATCCCCAGGTATAAAAACCGGTTCAGGAATAACCCCAATCCAAAGCTGATAATCGTGGAAATAGTAAATACCCTGGAAATTCTAAACTCGCGGGAAAAGAATAAATAAAACAGGATTAAAATAATCCACAATAAATAAACCTGGATCGTTCTCTTTGTGAAATACTCGAAATTCAATATTACTTTGTCGGCATAAGTTCTTAAGAAAAAGGAGAGTGAAAGCCATAGAGCATTTGAAAGTATCCAGTATTGCAGGTAAGCATAAAAAATATCTGAAGGAATGTGCTCTTTCAATAAAAGCTCACATAAAAAATATAATATATTTAATACACATAAATCCAGTGTAATTAGAGTCATTTGTAAATAACGTTCAAACTGCCTGTTCATATCAAGGAGTTTTTAAAGAGTATACAGATCTTTTTCAATTTTTTTTTTAATGATTAGCATGAAAGTTATAAAACTGCCGGTGAGGATGTCTATAACCTTCAAATGGTTTAAATATTTACTACTTCTTTGTTCTGTTAATATATTATGCCGGCTTGCTTAAGATCATTGCTAAAAAATAATAATAAAGTCCAGTGTAAATACAAATAACCGATTCCTTTTTATCTTATATTTTTCAATACCGGCATCTCTTAATAATTTAATAATCATATTTTCAGATAGTAAATTCATATAATCTCCTGTGGCCCATTTTTTACCAATAAAATTTAAATATCTATAGAATATTTTTTGCGGTAAAAAATGCAGTAAAATTGTTCTTGTATGAACTTCCACCGGAAAGTATTTGTTAGGAGTTGTAATAAATGCCGATTTACCCACTCTTTTTATTTCCTTAAGGAATAATAATTGTTTATTTCTGTTTCCGACATGCTCCACCACCGCATTAGAACAAACTATATCAAAACTTTGATGATCAAACGGGAAATAATCCCCTTCGTAAGTAACGGTTTTTACACTTGGATATCTTTTTTGAAATAGTTCCCCGGTAGTGATGCCCAACGCTGTTATTCTTTCAGGATAAGGGTAAACTTTTTCCAAATAATTATCAATTTCACTATGTTCAACATTATTAAACCCCACATCTAATAATTTCGTTGTATCGTTAAATGGAAATTGTTTTTTAAACATTTCCCATTTGCGCTCTCTGTTAAACTTTGAAATCTTGTGTGCTATCGTCATTTAGATTTATTTATTTTCCTTAAAAAGCCTGATGTGCTCATCTGCAACTGTATCCCAATTAAACTCCTTTAGAGCCCGAAGTCGTGCTTTAACAGCAAGTTCCTGTATAAAATGATAATTGTCTTCCGCAAAATTTATCGCTTGAGTGAGAGAAGCAATATCCCCTTTATTAAATTTTGTAGCGGTATCAGCAACAGCATATTCGTTTTCCTCGATATCACTTACTATTAATGGTACTCCGAGTCCCATTACCGATAAAATAACCGGAGATAAACCTTCTATATCCGAAGGCTGAATATAACAATAAGCATTGAGCATCAACCGCGTTACATCTTCTCCATAAATATAGCCGGCAAAGATTACGTTTTCATTTGCCATTTGATGCAATTGTTGTTCGTATGGAGAAGGGTTAGGAGACCCACCGACCAGGACAAGTTTTTTCGTAGATTTTGATTCAATAAATGCAGGAATCAAATAATGTAATCCCTTATCCGGTATGAATCTGCCCACAAATAAATAGTATTCATTATTTTTAAGGAAATATTTTTTCAATAAGGTATCATCTTCCAATACCTCACCTACTTCACTGCCAAATGGGATAAATCTAAATTGTTTTTTAAATCTCTGTTCAAAAAAGCGTTTTGCAATTACATTATCAAATATAATTTCATTAGAGAAATAGGCGCTGATATAAGCTGAGAACTTCAAATAGATCTTTCCATACCAGGGCCATTTGTTCCGTTTCCAATCAATTCCATCCTGGCTAATGAAAACTTTTTTCCCAAAAAGACGCAAGGGTAATGCCCATATACTGTTACCTCCATTTTGAATATGTACAATATCAGCAGTATTGTTAAATATAATATCAAATGTGCACTTGAATGAATGTAAAAAGGTATCAAATCCCGCTTTTCTTACTGTTTTAAAAGTCTTTATTTTTACACCTCTGTATTCATCCATTCTTACATAGGCATCCCGATACCTTCGGTTATAAGCCACCACCGAATGCCCCTTTTTGACCAACCTTGGAAATAATTCCATAGCAAATTTATCGGCGCCGGCTGATCCCGTGGTTGGAGGTATGGCTCTAAAACCAAAGCCCGCTATTCGTAATTTGTCCATAATTTAATCTAAGTATCCCACATAATACATGTCTACGTATTCCCGCAGCGCGATCTTCCAATCCTGCATCAGGTTAAGATTGCGTATCGCCAGTTTACGGTTTACCAATCTTTCTGAGGCCGGCCGCTCCGCAAAATAAATATCTTTAAAGTAATCTGATTTTACGGGCGTAATATTTATTTTATCGCGAAGGTTTAAAATCGTGAGCAGTTCTTCAGCTACCTCAAGCCTGCCTGTTTGCCCTCCGCACACCATATTATATAACCCCCAATACTCTTTTTCTATTAAGGCTTTTACATTTTTTGCAAAATCATGAGTAAAAGTAGGGGTGCCGTCTTTGTCGTCAACTATGTGAAGGTCTTTTTTTCCGTCTTTGATCTGCCGCAGTATTTTTTGAATAAATTTTTTATCCTTTTTAGGTCCCCCGCCCATCATCCATCCTGCCCGGCAAATAAGATGTTTAGTTACATTGTCTTTTACAAATAATTCTCCTGCATATTTAGAACGCGCATAATGCCCGAGCGGATTGGGCATGTCCCAATCATCATATAATTCTTTATTCCCGTCAAAAATGCCTGCAGTGCTTATATACAATAAGGGTATATTAAGTTCATTGGCAATATAACACGCGTTCTCAACTGAAGTAGTATTGGTCCGGTAAGTTTCATCTGCATTCTCTTCACAAAATTCCAGATCGGTATAAGCTCCAAGATGAAAAAGATAATCTGGTTTGAAATCTATCACATCTTTTTTGTAAGCGTCAAAATCACGAAAATCCAGGTAGCTTAACCATTCGTCATTAACATCCTTATCGGTACACTTTATTTCGTAATCGTTATTAAATTGCGCGTAAAACGCTTCACCCAGCATGCCACCTGCTCCCGCCATATATATTTTCTTCATAGCTTTCTTTTTTGAATATATTTTATTATGCGTATTAAAATCAAGGTAAAACCTGCGGATATATGCCCGCTTTATTTTCCTTATACCAGTTTACAAACTTTTCTATACCAATTTCCAGGTTATATTTTGGGTCATAGCCAATTTCCTCTTTGGCTTTTGTAATATCTGCAAAAGTTAGTTTTACATCTCCCGGTTGCAGAGGTTGCCTGTCCAAAATTGCCCGCTTATTTATAACATTTTCGATTGTTTTAATTAATTCATTCAGCGTAATAACTCTTGACTCCCCCAAATTATAAATATGAAATCCTTCCAGTTTATCCAGGGAGCATATTATTCCCCCCACGATGTCGTCAATATAAGTGTAATCACGTGCTGTTGAGCCATCACCGAAAAACGGTAACGGCCTGTCGAGATCAATCAACCTGGTGAATTTGTGAATGGCCAGGTCAGGCCTTTGACGTGGGCCAAAAACCGTAAAAAACCGCAGACAGGTTATGTCGAACCCGTATAAATGGCTGTATACATGGCACAGCAATTCACCGCTTTTTTTGGTAGAAGCATAAGGGGAAATAGGATTATCAACAGGATCCATTTCTGAAAACGGCACTTTTGTGTTATTGCCATAAACTGATGAAGAAGACGCAAAAATTAGTTTTAAGATACCGTTTTGACGCATACACTCCAGCAAATTTAGTGTACCATTTACATTCACTTCATAATATTCGCCTGCATTTTCGATAGATGGCCTTACACCGGCTTTAGCTGCCAGGTGAATGACCACATCAATTTTATTACTTTCAAAAATTTCATTAATTGATAGCCTGTTTCTTATATCTTCTTCATAAAAAGAAAACCCTTCGGAGTTATTTAATTGCTTAAGATTTTCCACCTTAAGCTCCCTCGGGTAAAATGGATCAAAATTGTCAATTCCAACCACAGTATGCCGTAAAGACAACAATTTTTCACCTAAATGTGAACCGATAAAACCAGCTACTCCCGTTATTAGAATGCGCATTAGAAATTTTTTTGAATGGCTGTGACCCTGTTTTTAAAATCGTTATATAAGTAAAGTTGGTCAGGCAATTTTTTTTGCCGATTGATAATTTTCAACGACGTTCTCAAATAAATTATTAAGTTTTGTATAATGTTCCTCTGCCGAATATTCTTTATTCAGCATATTAAATGCATTTTTTCCAAACTCCCGGCACCTGGTTTCATTGCCGAACAACCAGGCTATTTTGCTTTTTAAATCCCGGATGTCTTTAATTTTGAACAATAACCCGGTTTCGTGATCAATTACCAGTTCTTTCAAACTTCCAGTATTTGTAGCAATTACACACTTTTTAAACGCAAAACTTTCTAAAATCGTATTGGGGAAGTTGTCATACCATTCTGATGGAACAACCGTAAATGAGCATTTGCTTAAATAAATTTGAATCTCATCAAATGCCTTCCTTCCTAAAAACTCTATATGATGATTTTTATCTTTGAGGTAATCTTTTAATTCTTCGTCAAAACCCGAAATGGAAAACCCGATGATTTTCAATTTAAATTCTGTGTTCTCAAAAGATTTGACCAATGTCAATAGTCCCTTTTCGGGCTCTATTCGCCCTATATATAATGCAAATGGCTCATAAGTAATCTGCAATTCGGCAGAAATAGTCTGGAAATTAAAAAATGTGGGTATATGCTTCAGGCTTTTTTGCGGGAAGCCATGAGCCTTAAGCTTTTCAATTGTAAATTTTGAAGGAACGACAAATGCCTGTACTTTTTTTGTTATGCCAATAACTTCCTGGAATTTCAGCGCCGCAACTTTAATAGAAGAGTACACATAAGAATCATAAACGCACTTATTGGATATGGCGTTGAATTTTGATCCCGTTAAACATCGTTCACAAATATCTTTTTGCCTTGGCCTGTAAAAAAGTGCATTGGCGCATATTTGTCCGAAATCAGAAATCCTGTGAATTACCGGGATCCTGTTTTTTGCGGCCGCGTCGAAAATACTTGCCGAAATTTTGTTTTGATAGTGTAAAACATAAATAAGGTCGGGTTTAACAGCTTTAATTAAAGAATGGAGTTTCTTCTTAGCTTCAAAAGAATAAAACATTCTTGCGAAGGATTTTAAGATCGTTACTATACTTGTTTTTTTATATTCACTGAAATATACCTCGTCATCATCTCCAATTGGATTTAAAAAATAATTTTCATACTCTGATGGTTTGTTGTTCTTATTTTTAACACTAAAAGGAATAATCTCGTGCCCATTCTTTTCCAGCAGATCTTTAACATTAAATAAATATCTTTCGGGACCGCCAGAGATAAAATACCGATAGTTTACAATAATTATTTTCAAAATCTTTATACTTTAATATACTTTACAATTCCTTCCCGGTAATTCGTGTTTCTCACCCGGTTAATTGCCTGCTATTATTACAACAACTCCTTTCAGGGATCACATGACAGCTGTGTGTCAGCATCTCATCTGCGCCGACATTTACTTAAGTTATCTTTTCCGGTGTTCTGTTGTAGTTTGCATGAGCTGCCTGCGCTATCCTGTACAATTGTTTATATTAACGGGATAATTATAACGTGTGATTTGGTAAGCTGGCAGCGCCGGGTACTAAAAATATTCACTAATTCCTCTTTTCTTTTAATAATTTATTATAGACATTGATGTAATGATTTGTCATGATTTTAATATCAAATTTTTCCTGAACCATCTGATAACCCTTATTTCCAAGATCATTCATCAGGTTTTTATGTTTCATGAGCGTTTCAATCTTTTCTATTAACTGGCCATTATTATCTGCATCTATTAAATAGCCATTCTGGTTATCAATAACCACTTCGTTAGTGCCTCCGCCACGGGTAGCTATTACAGGTTTGCCCAACGCCATATATTCTATTATTGAATTTGAAATACCTTCCCCGTGCACTTTTGTATTGGTAAGTAAAATACCAACGTCAAAAATGTTTACGATTGATTCAATATCTGACCTTTTACCTAAAAAAATAATTTTGCTTAGTAATGAGACAGGGACCCTGCTTTTTATTTCATTGAAATCAGCACCATCGCCTATTAAGATAAACCGGATGTTATCATTTTGGGAAATAAGGGTTATGGCAGCCTTTATTAATGATTTATAATCCTTGCGTTCTTCAAAGGCGGCTACCATTCCTACAATGAAAATATTATCAAATTTATCTCCAAAAATTTCTTTACGGATGAATGATGGTTCTTCTAAATTATTAAAACGCGTGAGGTCCATTCCGTTGTATATGCAGGAGGACTTCTTAAAGGGAGCACTATATGCGGCTAAACCTGCATTCGAATTTCCAATGATGATACTGGAAAACGGGAAAGTTAATTGGGCACGAAACCAATGTTTATTGAAAATATTTCGTTTTACAGGGGTGTTAATCACCATGCCATTAACCAATTTTATATTCAACAGTTTACAAACCGGAACGGCAATTATGGCTGTCATGCTATCCCAACAATGTACAATATCCGGTTTATACTCCTTGCAGATCTTATAAAACTTACTGAAAACAGATACATCTTTTTTTGTGTCCCTTATAAGATAATGTATGTTGATATTCCAGTCAAGAACTTCCTTATAATGAATTTCATTGCTCATAACCACCAGTTCAAATTGAATGTCCTGGTTTAATTTAAGAGCCTTCATAAGCTGCGTTAGCCTTCTTTCCTTTCCGCCTGCAGTAAGGCAATCAATAAAAAATAATATTTTCACAGTTATTGGTTTTGTTTTAACCATTCCTCAAAGCAGAGCAAATACCATATCCGCGAATTAAAATTCCTCATTCCATCTTTATTATTTTCTACCATTTTCTTTACATAATTCCTGTCAAGGTAATTTGACAATAAAGGATCACCGAGGAGCAATGTGTCATTTACATAGTCCTTTAATCCTTCTTTAAACCATACCGAAAGCGGTACACCAAAACCAATTTTAGGGCGGTTCAAAATAGTATCGGGCAGGAATTTTTTCATTGATTGCTTAAAAATATATTTTTGTTCCTTACCTTTTAATTTCAGGCCCGAAGGTATCTTAAAAGTAAGTTCGGCAAATTTATGATCCAGTAAAGGTACCCTTACTTCAAGTGAATTCATCATACTGGCACGATCCACCTTAGTTAGGATATCGTCTACCATGTAGGTCTGCATATCCAGATATTGCAGGTTGGAAATAAAATCATTGCTATTCCCATTCTTTAAAACCTGTTCTTTAAAGAGCTCCGGCGCATTTTTATATTTGAAGGTGTTGCCGTTAAGTATCAGTTTTTTTCTTTCTTCTTTTGGCCAGATGCACAAATGCGCACCTAAATAATCCCGGTTCAGGGATAAAAAATAAGTAAGGCCCTTGCCAGAAATTTTTTGTGGAATTAATTTATTGATATTGCCCCATACGAGCTTATTAAGTGACGGGGAAGAAGAATTGTATTTGTAGATCTTTTGCAAAAAGCTATAAATATCATACCCTGCAAAGAGTTCATCACCGCCATCTCCCGACAAAGCAACCGTAACATGTTCCCGCGCAAATTTAGAGACATAATAAGTAGGTATGGCTGATGAATCGGCGAAGGGTTCATCATAAGCACTTACTAATTTTGGCAATAATCCGATCGATTCCGGCTCTACGATCTGTTCATGATGTTCACAGCCGTATTTTTCAGCTATTTGCCTGGCATACTTTAACTCGTTATACTTTTCCTGTTTGAACCCTATCGAAAAGGTTTTAATGGGCTTGTCTGAATTTTTTGCCATCATGGCAACCACCGAACTGGAATCTATTCCCCCGCTTAAAAATGCGCCCAACGGCACATCGGAAATCATATGTAATTTAACAGTTTCAGACAGGCAGGCCTCAACTTCTTCGGCCCATTGTTTTTCCGACCTTGATTCATCGGGTTCAAAATGTATCTCCCAATACCTCTTAATTTCAATGGTTACTTTCTCTTTAAAAGAGAGCAGTAAATAATGCGCCGGCTGGAGTTTTTTTATTTTATTATAAATTGCCAGGTCACTTGTTATATATCCATAAGCAAAAAAAGAATTTAAGGCATCATATGATAGTGTTTTATCAATATCCTTTGATTTTAGTATTGCTTTTATTTCTGAACCAAACACAAACTTTTCATTATCGGTATAGTAATAAAAGGGTTTGATTCCGAAACGGTCCCTTGCACAAAAAAGTTGTTTTTTATTGTTGTCCCAGATACTAAAGCCAAACATTCCCCGCAGGTATTTCACGCAATCGACCCCGTACTGCTCATATAAGTGAACAATTGTTTCGGTATCAGATTTGGTTCTGAAAACATGGCCTTTCTTTATTAAATCTTCCTGGAGTTCCAGGTAATTATAGATTTCGCCATTAAAAATTATCCACACACTGTCATCTTCATTGGCAAGGGGCTGATGGCCCGTACTAAGGTCTATAATGCTCAACCTGCGGAAGCCAAGACCCACATTTTTATTAATATAAAACCCCTCGTCATCGGGGCCCCGGTGACGAATGACATCTGTCATTTGTTTTAATTCACGGGCATCAATATCCTTAAATGTATCAAAGTTTATTTTACCGGTTATTCCACACATAGTTTAATATTTGCCATATTTAAATTTTGTATATACAAATATCCTTATAACATGATTGTATATATAAAATTTACAATTAACTAATCGTAAACAATTGGCAGGACAACGAGCCAGTGCATGTTCACTTGACCGGCTGCCTGGTTTACAAATTTGTTTAACTATCAGCAATATCTTAAGGTAATAGGTAAAGCCTGGAATATTACTTCCTCTAACTACGGCGCCTCATTTATTTATTGGAATTTTGGCAACTGTAGCTGTAAATTGTTGAATTATACACTAACTACCTGGCTGCTAATCCACTCATATGTTTTGGAAATACCATCAACCAATGACTTCGAAGGCGCCCAATTCAATTTTTCCCGGATTAATTTATTGTCAGAATTTCTTCCTCTTACACCCGTTGGGCCGTCAATATTTTTTATTTTGATCTTTTTATCTGCTACTCCGGCAACCATTTTTACCAGGTCATTAATTGCTATCATTTCTTCGGAGCCGACATTTACGGGCCCGGTAAAATCGCTATTCATTAATCTCCTGACAGCCTCTACACATTCATCAATAAACAAAAATGAACGTGTTTGTTTCCCATCTCCCCAAATTTCAATCTCTCCACCATCTTCAGCTTCCGCGACTTTCCGGCAAATTGCGGCGGGAGCTTTTTCTTTTCCGCCTTTCCATGTTCCGCTGGGTCCATAAATATTATGGAACCTTGCAATACGAACTTCCAGGTTATAATTTCTATTATAGGCAAGGTATAAGCGTTCACTAAATAATTTCTCCCACCCATATTCACTATCCGGCGCTGCGGGATATGCAGATGCTTCGGAACATTCGGGATTGTCCGGATCCAGTTGATTGTATTCAGGGTACATACACGCAGAAGAAGAATAAAATATCTTTTTTACGTCATTTTTCCTGCTTGCCTCGACCATGTTTAGGTTGATAGTGGCGGAATTATGCATCACTTCCGCATCGTGCTCACCGGTAAAAATATAACCTGCGCCGCCCATATCAGCAGCTAACTGGTAAACCTCATCTATATTTCTGTCAAATAATGCTTCACAAACCACAGGATCTCTCAGATCTCCAACAGTGAAATCATCAGCGTCACTATTTCCATACTCATTTTCTTTAAGATCAACCCCTCTTATCCAATAGCCTTCTTCTTTTAACCTTTTAACCAAATGGCCTCCAATAAAGCCACCAGCTCCGCATACAATAGCTGTTTTGTTTTTGTTCATAGTTGTTATTTATTTAATTTAAAATTTGATCCTCAAATATTTTAAGAGCGCATTTATTATTACCTGTAATCAGAACCAAGGCATTAACTTCAAAAATAGCAGATTATTGCTTAGTGATTTAATTTATTCAGAAAATGATCGATATCTGTTGCTTTAACCCGGTAATCAAAAATGGAAGATGCCGCGCTTTTCCCTTTTACGCCAATCTCTTTTACAAGGCCGGGATTATCTATAACAAACTGCATTTTATCTGAAAATAGATTCATGTCGTAGGTATCAGCTATTAACATATTATCCATATCTGTAAAATATTTTTTAACTTCTCCATAATTTGTCGAAATGACCGGGTTCCCTGAAGCAAGGTATTCTCCGAACTTATGTGGAAACCTGGCAATATCCTGGAAATTGGGTCGTAACGGTATTAAAAGGGCGATCGCATTTTTATAAAAAGTATACAATTCTTTTTCTGTGAGCCGGGAAAAAAACTTTATGCGGTCTTTTTGAGAGCTGTTGCTGACATAGTTTTTGATTTCGCCAATAGTATGCTCATTTCCATTGATAACCAGGTACAGAAACACAGAAGTATTTTTTAGCCTGTTAAATGAATCAATAATAAACCGGATCACTTCCTGGTAATTTGCAGCGCCACAAAAAAGAAAATATTTTTGGCCCTGTACGGTTTCAATACCATCATATCTTTCAAATTCTGTTAAACCCGGGATCTTCAGATATTCTTTCCGGGGCGAAACCTTTTTTAAATGATCAATAAGAAATTCACTAATTGGAAAGATCCCATCAACAAGGCGGGGAGCATACTTATCATACAAGTTGTCATTTAGTCTCCTGCCTACCTGGGATGATTTCTTTTCAATTCCGGAGAAAAACTCCACATAATTGAGAATTGTTTTAAAGCCGAATAATTTTCCTAAAAGAGAATAACGTACAACAGAATAAAAGCTCTGGGTGGATAAAATTGCATAAGTTAACTGGTTATTTTTTTTTCTTTTTTTCAAAAATAGAGCCTCGTTGATTAGCCCTTTCACTTTTGATAAATTTCTTGTAACAAAACTGTCACTGCGAAAGGGGCTGCCGGATGTGTATATATATTCTATGTTCTCATATTCACCATACACTTTCAGGTCAGGATGATTTGCCTTGTAGTGACTGCCCTTGTTCCCAACAACGGTAACATGATTACCGGTTAAAAGAAGGCTTTTCGAGATCAGGATTATTTTTTGAATCTCAGCCAGGCCATAAGGAAACCCGGGACAACCTAAGAACACAACATATTTTTTATTTGCCATAGCCTTTCTTAATTAACCAATACCTTGTAATTCATGAAAATTTTTTTTAATATTACCTTCCGCCATATTCCGGATTTCTTTAGAATAGCAAATTCCTATTGATATCCATACCAACAGGTATTGTAAGGTGAAAGCATTCACCGTGGAAGGATACGAATTTACAAGGGACAGCAAAATCCATATTGCCGCAACCTTTGAGAGTATATTTTTTGAATAAAAAACTCCCAGGATAATAGCAGGAAGAGCTATCAGCAGGAATAATCCAATACTTACAAATCCTCCTTTTAATATGGTTTGTTCATACCCGGTTTCTATAGTATGTCTAAAATTGGTTACCTGATTTTCTTCTATGTTGGGAGCGAAATACTTGCCATTGGTACCCCTGCCAATTATCCAGTCTTTGAATTTCATATCATCATAATAATATATTTCCACCAGAGATCTCGTGTCTTCGTCTCCCCGGTCAACAAGAAATCCAAAAAGCTTGTTGTCAGATGGTTTGAACAGTCCACTTATGTACAATCCTCCCAGGAGAGCAATAAATATCGTTAAGTAAATAATTACGAATTTCAATTTTGAATGAAAGACATATAGGAGATATGAAATAAATGACACGGTTGAGTACATAAATATTAAACCCCTGCGCGCCCTGATTATGGCAAATAAAAGTGCAGCCATAGTTACCCCTATTGCTATTATTTGTCTTTTTTTAGTATGGTAAGCATAAGTAAGCAAAATAAAACCACTGGAAAAACTTAGGTCTGAAAAAGTTTCAACCATTGCCTGGCTTGTTGTGTTTGAGTGATCGGGGTTGAGCAAATCTTTAATGAAAACCATGTCAAACAAAATGTTACAAATCCCTAAATAGATAATAACATCAAATAATTTTTTGTAAAAAATGAGGGTCCTGGGAAATAATAATATCAGTGGCGCAAAATAAAGCATCCCTTCATACGGGCTAAAAAAGAAGTCCTTTATGTAAGAATACTCGCCCAGGGAACTGCCACCCCTGTATATAACTGAAAGAAGCCACGCAGAATAAAGGACGTAAATAAATCTCAGCCACGGATTGTCAAATTTGAGCTGGATAAGGCTGAATATACTGGTAAATATAAATATCAAGCCTATAATCTGAAGACCCTGGCAAATTTTAATGTTCAAACGATCAGTTTGCGTGATCGCAGAACATAAGGTATATATCATAAATCCTATCCAAAAAAAATTAAGGCTTTTCAATTGTCTTCCCGATACAGGTGATACAATTGAAGGACTACTAAGTAGTTGATTTGAATTAATCGTTTTTAAATTGAGGTAAGGCATTTTTAAACTCTTGAAGAGAAAAAATCTATTGCGGCTGAAGTGCTTTTTTATAAGAATCGGCTGTTTCCAATGCCGTTTTTTTCCATGAAAACTGAGCGAGCCGTTCATTTCCCGCTCTGATCATTCTGGTCTTTAAGCTATTATCATATAAAACTCTTGTAACTGCTTCTAATATCGATTCGGAATCAGAGGGGTCAAAATAAGCTCCTGCGTCACGCGCGATTTCCGGAAAGCAACTTGCATCACTTAAACACACCGGGCAATTATTGGCAAAGGCTTCCAGGATAGGCATTCCAAAACCTTCATAAAGCGAAGGATACGCAAAAACAAGGGCATTGGAGTACAAATTATTCAGTGTGTTTTCATCAACCGTTAAAATGGTTGTGGATTCCAGGATGTTTAATTTTTTTAGTTCTTCCAACTCTTCTTTATTGAAAGGCGGGCCTACACAAACGAGTTTCAGGTCACTTTCTTTATTCAACAAACTACTTATTGCCCTGGCGAAAGTTATAAAATTTTTATATCTTTCCCTGCTTCCTACAAAAAGAATGTATTTTCCAAACCTGTTAGTTACATGGGTACCTGATGGTTTGTTGTAACCATGATGAACAACATCAATCTTGCCTGGATTTATGTTCAACATTTCAATAAGATCTTTTTTTGTATTTTGACTGATGGATATAATACGGTCAGCATTTTTTATTACTTTTTCCATTAAAGGAAGGTTTGCGCCTTTCCAATAAAATATGTCTTTAAATTTAAACTGTGTTAAATCATGCACAGTAATAACGTAAGGTTTTTTTAATGTGTCAAGAAAATAATCATCAAAAAAAGTAGGATGAAAAAGATCGTACCTGTTTGATAAAATAGCACGTTTTGAACATTCTTTGTTAAGAAAATATATTTTTTTCCTTAAAAAAGTCCTCCCTTTAAATTGTTTCTCAGGGAAAGGGATGATTTTTTTTTTAAAAAACCGGTGATCTTCTTTTAAATATTGGTTATCCGATAAAATAAGGGATAAATCAAATTCATGCTCAGGCACGATGTTCTTCATTACTTCACAAAAATATTTACTAACTCCTCCATATTTTTGCGTCGAAAAAATTTGATGATCATAAAGTATTCTCATAAAATAAACGGGTCATATTACTTGACCCAGATGCCTTTTTTATTTTTATTGATTACCAGGTAATATTGTAAAGGTGCTAAAATATACCCATTAAAGTTTGCAATGATAGCTGCAACAAAAAGCGAATAAACGCCCATATGGTAGTATTTTATTAACAGGATCGATACAGCAATATATATGAAGGGGCTTAAAATACTTGCAAAAAATTGTATTCGCAAAGCGTTTATTCCATTTAAAAAATATACATACTTTGATGCAAACATGGTTAGATTAAAATATAAAAACCCCCACAACGAAAGATAAAAGCCAATATTTACTTTTCCCTTTCCCAGCCATAAACGATATATCGTTTGTGAAGAGAAAAGCATGATACAACCCAATACAACCAAAACAATATTCAACTGGTTATATTTCTTTATTCCATTTTTAATCCATTGAATATCGTTTTTCATATAAGCTTCTGTAGAAGCGGACCAAAATGGGGTTATAAATATTACGAATATCATATTTAAAACACCAAAATATTTAAAAACGATATTGTAAGAGGTTACATCAGTAGTACCGAAATTCTGGGCAATGATAATGTTTGCCGTTTGATATTGTATGATACCGGCAACCTGGATTATGAAAAAGATCAGGCCCAGGTTAAACAAGCCTTTTGCGTAGGAAAATTTGATTTTTGAGAAAGACGGCCTGTATTTTTTGAATACACCATTAAAAAAGAAAAGGTTAGCGCCAATCAAAGCCAAAAGAGGAGAAAGGCATAATGCAATTCCCAGTTTAATTAAGGAACCTTGTGTAGTTTTTACAAGGATAATTATGAAAATTAGGGAAATAACCTGTCCTAAAACATCAATTAAAGAGGATTTTGCGGGCTCCTGGTTGGCTAAAATAAGGGTTGTGATAATTTTAAAAACAAACTGCAAACAGAAATAGGTGAATACAATTACCGCTAATAAAGAAACCTCCGACCGCATATTATCTGAAATATTCAGGATATGGCTCCAATTCAAAAAATGGTTGGTTATTAGAAAAATAACCCAGACAATAAAAAATATTATGGCCAGTATTGCATAGGTAGTACTTACGTATACCCTCGCGAGCTCGTGATTACCCTTGGCTTTTGCTTCTGCAAATTTATTTCTCAGGCCCTGTGACAGACCTATATCAAAAAAGCTAAACCAGCCTACGATGGAACTTAAGGTTAACCAAATGCCATAGCGGGAGGGATTTATAAAGTTGATAGTTAGGGGTACTATTATAAGACTTACAGCAATACTAACTCCCCTGATGAAAAATGAGGCGATAATATTTTTCTTAGCCTTTATGCTTCGCTGATGGCCTTTACTAAGTATTTTATTAAGAAATGTGAAAGGTATTAAGATAGTGTCTTTCATTATCTGATTTAAATTGTGGGTTCTCAAATGAGGCATTGTAGAGTATCCACAAATTTTTTTTATTTTCTATATCCAATAAACGTGGATAAAGAATGATAATTGTTAATTACAAAAGATTTGTTGATATTCAATTGCAAATTTACCGATACCAGGTTATTGTGTGGAAGGTTTATTGCAAACGCTCCCCGAACCACGCATAAGGGTATTGCGCCTGGTTATTAAAAGTGCTATAATATCTTAAAATTACGCAATGTACCAACCAAAACCTGGCGGTATTCACCTATCAGGGCAACGTAAAACGCGACCCGCCGGCTAAACAAAACCAATTTTTAGCTGTTTTTAAACTTAACTTCTTATTCCTGAAGCCAAAGTCTTTTAAAGCCAGGTATAAGGGTTTTGAATTCACGTTATTGATACCCTTATTGATTACCAGGCCTTATTAGGAATGCATAAACGAATTGTTTTGCAATATTGTCGCTTTCCTGCCGAAAATGCTTTCATCTCCCAGTTTGGCAATCATTATATAGCCCAGGGAAGGAAGGCTAACCTTTAATGTTTTATTTTTTAACGCAAAAACATTTCCATCCATAGAATACGATGGCTCATCGATAACCCGGGCAACATCATGCATGTCAACCCATGTGCGCTCCAATTCTATGTTCTGGTGATCGCTTGTAAATTCCTTGATAGCCTCTATCTCATCGTCTTTTATAACAGCAGGCTCGCCCGTCCAATACAGCACGCTTATCACGCCATCTGTTTGTTTAAGCAATGAAAGTTCTTCAAGTGCTATGTTTACAAAAACATAAGACTTGAACAAGGGTTCGTGAAGAATTTTACTACGCCTCAAAGATTTTATTTTCCTAAAATTCAGCGGACAAAAATTTTCAATTTTCCTTTTAGTGAGCAAAGAGGCGACTTTTTTTTCACATCGCGGCTTTGTATAAACAGCATACCAATTCTTCTGCATTTTCTTTTTTTTAAAATTTGAAATTTGCAGTAATTCAAAGGATTGACATAAACTCATTCTGATGGACAGGGCTTCGCCACTCTCAGTTACATCATTTGTGCGTATTGAGTTAGAAAATTTTTCATATGAATTGGTATTAATATTTTTTAATTGATTTTTTATCTTTCCCGTCCCGCTGTTTATTACCGTAAACATAATCATAACCATAGCCATAATTATTCTTGAAAAAGCCCCTCATTTTCACACCATTAAAAATTATAGCAGGGTTATTTATGGGGGTTATTTGATTGTTCTCATCTATTCTTTTTACCAGCATTTTTGGAGTGTACTTATGCCTTATCACATATAAAGTAGCATCGCATAAACCTGTCAGCAGGTAACCATCTGTAACCAGTACAATTGGCGAGGTATCAATTATTACCACGTCAAAAATATTATCCAGATATTCAATGATCTCCTTCACCTTTCCATTTGCCAAAAGCTCAGTAGGACTTTCCGGAAGGCCGCCGGCAGAAATAAAAAATAAATTTTCATGCGCTTTTACACGTTTTATGATTTCTTCCGGTTCTTTTTCCCCGGTCAGGAAGTCTGTAATCCCTTCATTTTGGTTTACATTTAAAATTTTTGAAAGGGTAGGATTGTTTAAATCAAGATCAACCAGCACAACTTTTTTCCCTGTTAGCGAAAGGCTTACAGCGAGGTTTGCGGCAATAAAGCTTTTTCCTTCGCCCGAGATGCTTGAAGTAACCAGGATTTTTCTATGTGAAGGGTCAATACCTAAAAAAGACAAAGAAATTCTTAATTTTCTAAATTGTTCAGCAACGAAACTCCTTTTTCCTGATTCTATTACCAGGGGTATTTTAGATTTGAAAAAGGCAATTTCACCGATAATAGGAATAGATGTACGGGATTCCACCTCATGCCTGTAAAGTACTTTACCCGTCAAAGATTCCCTGATCATGATCATTGCAAAGCTGAAACCCAAACAAGCTACAACAGCTATAAGGTATATCAGAACTTTTTTTGGACTTACCGGTTTTGAGCCGGCCTGTGCATTATCAACAAGCATATGATCGGATACCATAGATGCATAAGAGAGTTCACTTTCTTCCTTTTTTTGCAGTAAGAAAGCATATATGTTACTTTTTGTTGCCTGCTCCCTGCTTATATCAAGTAGCTGGCGTTCTTTTTGCGGCACCGATTGTAACATTGAATTGTAGTTTCCATTAGTGGAATACAAATTCTGTTTTGCCGCATTCAGGCTCTGTTGCTGGCTTTGAATATTTTGTAGAATATTCGGTTTGATTTTGTTGATCTCGTCTGTAATAGAAACAAGTGTCGGATTGTTTTCTCCTACAGTTTTCTTCAATCTTTCATATTCAAGCTCAGAGTTGTATAATTTATCCAGGAGCTGTGAGAGCATAGGATCGCTTACCCCCAAAGTGGAAGGAACAATAGCTCCTTTATTGTCCTGGTCAGTTACAAATTTTTGGACCTGGTTCAATACCGAAAGCTGCATGTTTACTTCACTTAGCTTTTGATCATTGGCACTTACATTCTGTAGAAAAAGTTGCCCCTGGGTGCCAACATCAACAGCACCCTGTCCGGATTTATATTGCTGTACTTTCTTTTCGATTGAATCCAGGTCATGAGCCACCGCGCCCAGCCTTTCCGCAACGAAGGACAAAGTGTTACGGGCCAACTTATCTTTCTCATTTACTGTAGACACATCATAAGCGATAATCAGCTGGTTTAGTATATCCTCTGCCCGCCGGGGAACTTCGTCTCTGTAACTCATTTCAATAACTGAGGATAGTTTACTGGATGGCTCTGCCTTTAAATTATCCAGAAGCCCCTGTACAATATCTTTTGGATTACTCAGCGAAAAATAAAGTTGTTTTTTAGCCGTATCATCATCATCATTCCTGTAGTATTTATTAGGTACAAATTTTAATATGCCATAAGGCGTAGTTACAATTTGATTTATGGGATACCTATGCTTATTGTTCAGTAATACAGTTTGATTATTTTTATTGTACGACAAATAAATTTTCTCAAATTCCTGCAGTGAATCAGGATTTGGACATTGTATAATTAGCGGGGATAAAATATATGCCGAGATTGCATGTAATTTGCCCATCTCTGTTACCGGGGCATATAAAAAGAGCGATTTTGCCACGTTTACCATCAGGGTACGCGACTTGATAATTTCAATTTCATTTTCAACGATCTTTTTGGATGAAATTAAATCAAGCGATTCCATCATTTTAGAATCCTGGTTACCCTTCTTTTCATCTTTTATGATAAGAACAGCAGTAGCCTCATAGATTGGGACCGTGTAGCGCAGGTAAACAAACGCAATGCCCACGGCTACGACTATAGCGAGCAAAAACAATGGCCAGTAAGGAATGTATTTTGTAACAATTTGCTGGATCAAACTCTCCTCACTCTCCTCAGCCATTTTATGTTTATTCGTTTGCATGATGATTTTAGCGTCTAAATTATTTTATTACCCTGTCCAGCACGATTACAACTATTGATAAACTACTC
>JBDTZL010000320.1:0-26821 GCA_040005125.1 Ginsengibacter sp. | reverse complement strand
AACTAAAATCGCAGCAGTCAATTTAAATAAAAGAGCGCTATTAAAATTGTTACCCGGCTTGTCTGCTATTTTCACGTAAAAACTAAATTAATTATAAGCCAGAAGGTTAGTGAAAATTTTTTGAAATCACTTTAACGTAATATTTCCAGGCGCCGCGCAAATATCTTTAATATAAATTCTAATTATACCTCACTAATTACCTTCTAAGCAGAAAGCCTTCAGGAACGAGAAGTTTAGTATTGTTTCTGCATCACAAAAAGATGTTCTTTTAGAATATTAATGTTTACCATACAACTGGCATTGCAAAGATGACTATAGTCAGTATCAAGAGGTAAGATATATTGTACTCTTTTTGGGCAGATGATTTCCCAATTGTTCATCATCAAATGTATCAATGCCTTTATCTTTAATTTGTTGCAATGCAAACTGAATACTTCAGATGGATTTAGCATTTGTGTGGACGCTTGTACTTTTCATGTACTTACCTGAACAGATGAATAGAGTAACACGATAAACCCCTGAACATCCTACGCTAATTGGCTTAATACTTTTACGCACATCAATCGCATTTCACCAACTGGTTGTTTATAATTTTAGTCCAAAATTTTTTTCGCCTTAACCACGATCCTTAAAATCTGAAATAAAAAAAAATGAAAAACAGGATTTATAGACGGATGCGTTATAAAATATTCTAATATTCTTAAACGGGCCTTCATCAAAAACAAAGACGTATACATTCTTTCTTTTCTCATCAAAGGAAAAACTATTTCAAATTTAAATCGCTTTAGTGATTCAAAAAATTGTGGGTTTATTTTTTTACTATTTGATACAGAATCATGCAATCTATAAAAAACCAAAGAATCTTTATTAAAATAAAACCTTTCGTTTGCCTGAAGACATTTAACCCAGAAGGAATCATCCTCCATAAAGGGAAAACGTTCATTAAATCCGTCCAACTGTAGAATAAGTTCAGTTTTGATCGTCACGCCAGGAGATTTAATAGTCCCGCCTTTTAGGACGCTCCGAAATTGTTGTTTTATATCACCTGGAATAGGTTTTATGGGCCACCTGGCAACAATATTTGTTTTGCTTTTAATAAACCCAAATACCTGGGATAGAATTAATTTTGCATTTATGTTTTCTAAGCTAAATTCCATGCTGCTAAGGATCAGATTTTCGTGTAAAATATCATCTCCGGCAATTAATTTTATCCAGGTCCCTTTTGACGCGCGGACACCTCTGTTGCAATTAGCAGCAGTTCCAGTATTCCTTTCCGGGATTATTATTGTTGTTGCTTTAAATCGGCCTCCATTCTCATTTACCCATTTTTTACAAACCGGAACGGTCTCATCTATAGAAAAATCATCGCTAATGATCAGTTCAATATTTTGATAGGTTTGATCTTTTGCGCTTTCTAATGTTTCCAAAATATACCTGGAAGAATTATAAGTAATTACAACAATTGAAACCAAAGGATTGTGATCGTTTAAAACTTCATCCATAAATTTTTATTTCGTAAACCGGTGTTTAAGCCCGGTAAATATGCCTTGCAGCCCGATCCGCTTATCAATTTCGTATATGGAATACCATGTTGAAGCTATTATAACGATTGAACCAAAAATGTATGTCTGCAGGGTATTTGTGAACTTAATAATAACAAAACATGCGAGCGCGAGGGAAAATTGGATTGCAAACAGCCGTAGAAATCCGGCGTGGAACTGGAAATTATATAACCGCTTTGTAAGTATGATCAATTGGACCAAATAAATAAAATAGGCAATCATAAAAGAAACTCCAAGCCCGGTAAGGCCATAATAATAATAACCCAATAAATTCAATCCTAATAAATAAATATTGCTTATTAGTTCATTCCAAAAAAAAACTTTGGAAGCCCCTTTTGCGAGCAACAAAAAGCCAACAGCCCAGCTGGCTGCTTTGAAAAACATACCCAATGCTGCCCAGTGAATCATAGCATTGACTGCTGTGAATTTGTTTGAATACAAAAGAATTACCGCCCAATTAATATATACCAGAAACACACAAAGAATCGGTGCTATGATCAATAATGCAATCTCGGCTTGTTGGTTAATTTCTTTAGCTGCCTTTACATTGTCATGCGCCACACCCGATAAACGCGGATAATAATCAGTGGCCATTGCTGTAAAGATGAGGCCTACATACGAGTTTATAATCGCAAATCCGGCATTGTAAAGTCCCACATCAGCCAGTCCTCCCTTTTTACTGATAAAAATCCGAACAAGGTAGGAAACACCCAAAGTTATCAGCCCACTCAGGGTTAACATAAAACCGAGTGATAGCATGCTTTTACCTTCTACTATAGTCTTTTCAAGACTCACAGCGACTCTTTTAATCTTTACCTTTTGAGCAAAATACCAGGTAAGAATCAGCGTTGTCAGCGATGTAACTATAATTGCCGGTACAATTCCTTTTCTTCCGAAATAATAATATAAAGGAATAGAGGTAATTAATCCAAGGGCGGAGCCGGTTAATCCTGCCTGGGCGAGGTAACGTATTTGTCGCATCCCTTGCAAGATAACACCCTGCCCCACACTGATCTGACTCAATAAAAGGGTAACTGATAAGAGGGCAAATGCCAGGGTATAATTTCCGTTACCAAAAGCCAATTGACTGAGCCAGGGCGATAACCCAAGAGCGACAATGAAGCCCAATAGACCTGTTACCCATACCCATTTCCTGATTACGGCAACCACTTCACCTATTCGCTGTTCGTCCCCGCTTGCATGTGCTATTGCGACGTTTTTTACTGCACTGGTTCCGAGACCGCACGCCGTGAGACCCCGGATGAGATTAATAGTGTCATTCAATAGACCCACAATACCCATTCCTTCGGGGCCCAGCAAAACTGCAATGAATTTTGAACGAATAATGTTGATCAAAATATTGAATACCTGCACTCCCCCGAATATGGAAGTTGCCTTAAAAATCTGGCGGTAAGAATTAGGAGAATCGCGCAATTTCACTGCGGTAGTTGATAAAACGCTTTAATTGAACTGGCCACCTGTAACACCTGTTCTTCTTCCATGCCGGGCCACATTGGTAAACTCAGGCAGGTATTGGCTATTTCTTCCGCTACAGGTAAATCTCCGGAATTATATCCCAAGCTCTGATAAGCTTTTTGTAAATGTGGCGGAACAGGATAGTGAATCAAAGTGCCAATGCCTTGTTCCGTTAAATACCGCTGCAAAGCGTCTCGTTTATCTGTACGAACGACATATAAATGATATACATGAGTAGCTCCGGGGCTAACAAATGGCAAAAGCAAATCACCCACTCCCTTCAAAAGGCGACTATACTTTCCTGCAATATCGAGCCGTTGTTTTGACCAGCGATCTAAATACTTTAACTTGACAGATAAAAATGATGCCTGGCACTCATCTAACCGCATATTATAACCGATTACCTCATGACAGTATTTTTTCTGAGAACCATAATTACGTAGTATTCTTCCTTTCTCTGCCAGTAATGGATTGTTAGTAGTTATAGCTCCCGCGTCACCCAATGCGCCTAAATTCTTGCCGGGGTAAAAGCTTGTTGCATTGATATCTCCAAAACTACCGGTAAGCCTGTTATTAAATGTAGCTCCCTGGGCCTGAGCATTATCTTCAATTACATGTAGTCCATGTTTACGGGCAATGGTCATTATAGTTTCCATATCGCAAGCATGGCCGTATAAATGTACAGGCATAATGGATTTTGTTTTCCTGGTAATGGCTGCTTCAATTCTGGACACATCTATATTGCAGGTACGTATGTCCGGTTCAACCGGCACCGGCAAAGCCCCAACATACGACACCGCGAGCCACGTCGCTATGTAGGTATTGGATGGAACAATTACTTCATCACCTGGCCCTATGTTCAGGCATTTAAGTGCAAGATGTAATGCATCTAATCCATTGCTTACACCAACACAATCAGAAACATTATTAAAGGAGGCATATTCTTTTTCAAATTTTTTTACGTCTTCTCCTAAAATGTACCACGATCGATCAAAAAAAGATTCAAAAGCAGAAAGTATTTCAGGTTTTATTAGCTTATTAATTTGCTCAAATGATGAAAAAGGAATTTTCATGGTTGTTAGTTCGAGAAGAACACTGATAAATAGAAATAACGCCTTCCTACAAAATTGTAACAAAGCAGGGATGATCTTTCTTTAGCTCAGGCGAAATTGAAGGACCTTAATAACAAATTTATTCTGGGCAAATATCTGGAGTTTAATGTGTCCGTAAATATGGCAAACAGGTGTAGATCCAGATATTGATTATGTAAAAAAAGGTGCTTGTGAAGGATGCCTTCCTCCTCCATTCCGAGGTACATTTGAAGCTTTATCAGCTTCGTATGCTGTGCCAGGATACTTCCGTATATTTTATTGAACTTCCATTCATTTAATACTAAGTTGTAGGTAAGCTTTAAAGCTTCCAAACCGAAAGGAGTAGAAACGTTTAAATATTTGGCATCCAATAACAATCTCCCAACCTCAGCTTTCCTATTTTGTTGGTCTATATCAACTATTGCTATCATTCCGACTTTTTCCGGTAAAAAACCCTTAGATAATATTATATAATTGATCTCTTTTTGAGATCGGCTTTTCATCCATGCTTTTTGAAATTCTATTGAATAATTTTCCGGCTGGTTCAGAAAGTTACCTGAGTCACTGGTTCGCCACCTATAAATATCTTCAGCGTCGTCTTCATTAGTTACACGAAGATCTATAAATTTACCTTCGATTAGATTATACTTATTTAGATCCATTTCATCCTTTCTTTTTTAAACCTTGTATTTTCAAAGCCAGCTATTCCTGTTTCTACGGTTACTTTTACCGGTACTTTAAAGGAAGCGAGCTTATTCCTGCAGTGGATTTTTATAAGTTTAATTATCTCATGGGGTGATTCGCCTGAGCTGATCGATACTTTAGCACACACTATACTTCCCGTTAAAGGATTTTTTTCGCCAAATACTATCACATCCCGAACCTCTTCAAGTTCAAGAATTACATTTTCTACTTCCTGGGGAAATACCTTTTCACCCCCTACATTTATCAACTCTGACTTTCGCCCTAAAATTTTGAAATAATCTCCATTAACTTCAACTGCATCCCCCGTTTTAAACCAGCCATCTTCGGTATACGGGCTGGGGGCATTTATATAGCCAAGCATTGCCGAATCTGATTTAATTTCAAGAAGGCCATCGACCACCCGCAATGCATAACCATCACCTCCAATTTTTACCCACAAGGAATTATTGCCTTCCGATTTTGAACTTAAAACACCCAATTCTATCAAACCATAGGTTTGTTGCAAATTGACATTGGGGAAAATATTATTTACTAATTGCAATAAACTTCCTGGCATAGGTTCAGCTCCGTAAGTAATTAATTTAAGACTTTTCAACGACCATCTCTTATATGCACGGCTCAGGATAAGCATATTTAAGAAAGTTGGGGAAGCAGGCAGTAATTCGACCTGGTATTTATCTATTAATTCACATACGTAGTCGGGTGACCGCTCTTCCAATAAGACCAGCAGGCCACCATTCGATAAGATGTGAAACATAGTGTTTAAACCACCCCAATGATCGAACAACAAAAAATTAATGGTTACAAATGTTCGCCTTTTTTTATTGAATTTTTTAAGCAGCTTGAAAAAATCGTGCACAGCAGCTTTGGGGATTCCAGATGAGCCCGATGTAAATAACACAAGGCCGGGGCGATTAATTTCAAAAAGCCTGTTATAAAAAAAATTATCAGACTTATGATCAGTAATGTGATTTATTTGAAATTCCTCACGGGCAGGAATTCCAACCAGGTAATTTAATTCAGCTATGTTATACTTCTCTGAATTTTTATCTTTTTGCTTAATATCAAGCGGTACAATGATGCACGATTTTTTTAAAAGGCTAAAAATTAATGCAATTGAATCTAAGGAGAAATCGCCCTCAATTCCAATTACATTTTCAGATCTGATGTATCTCAACTCCTCGTCCCAAAATTTAATTTTCCGGACCAGGTCAAAGTAAGTAAAAGTTTTATTATTGTGTACTATCGCTTCTGAGTTACCGTATTCCTGTATCAAATCAAAGATTTTTACTTCCTCCATGCTAAAGCATTTCATTTATTACATGATGTATGATCTTGTAGTTTACCATATTACCAACCTCCTCGTCAGGAATAGATACTCCAAACTCTTCTTCTAAAGCTAATATTAAATTGAGCTGTCGTAATGAATCCCATTTATCAATTGTATCGGCAGAACTATCCTCATTAATATCATTTTCGTCAACTTCAAATACTACACTCATTACGTGAACGATCTTTTCGTTTATTTCCTGCTTTTCCATTTTTATAACTTATTCTTCAATTAATTTGATGAATTCAATTTCACTATATTTAAGATTATCCAGGTCTGAAGTAAAATATAGCGCGTCTTCAGAGACATTGATTACCGTAAAGCCATTATTGAGATAGAAGTCTTTAACCTGGCTGTTTTTATTGGTTTTTTTGTATGTAGCCTTAACAGTTTTATAATTTTTATTTTTGCAATAGTACATTATATAGTTAATAATCTTTGTTTCAATTTTTCGGCCCAAAATACGGCAACTTAAAAGAAAAGTGTCAATTTCGACAATTTCTTTTCCTAACAAAGATTCTTTTAAAATCAAAACTGCTGTTATTCCTGAGTCACCAAATTTATCAGAAACATCAAAGGTGAAAATACAAGTTTGGGGGTCATTGACCAGGTTAACTATTTCAGTCTCGGAATACCTGGTAGTTGTCAGGTTAAATTGATTTGTCTTTTGGGTAAGCTGTGCAATCCTGGATATCTGCTCTTTATCATTTTTCTTAACTATGATCCTGGTTCCGAGTGTTGATAAATAAGTATCAATGTTGCTGATCCTGTTCATGGCATCCACCCTTTTAGCCTGTTCTTTATAAATCTGCACTTTTTGCAAATCCTCTTTCAGGGGTTCCAGGTTGAAGTAACGCTGCGCAATTTCAAGAATCATAGATGGATACTCATCCAAATTTTCAGTTACTGAAAAGGAAAGAATTTCAGGAATTTGATCTCTGATGAGATTTATTTCAAAATCAGCATCATCAATAAAGATTATGCTGTCTAAGCCTATATTCAATTCTATAGCTATCTCCCTTAAATTTTCAGGCTTATTTTTCCAATTGATCCTGTGTGTCACTATATGCCTGAGATCAATTACCATATCTGCATGCTTTCCAAAAAGATCTACAACTTCATGTAAATCATTTTTACTACACAAACAAACCAATATTCCTTTCACGCTTAAAGATGCCGCAATCTGTTGGACCAAATTAAAGTTCTTTCCAATGTCGCTTTTTGCCGACATATCAATTCCAGACGGGCCATCTTCGCCAATCACGCCTTTCCATAAAGTATTATCACAATCAAATACAAGAGCTTTCTTTAATTTGCCAGCTCTGCGAAGCAATAAATTTTCAATTGAACTAACATATAATTTAAGGAACTCAATTTTGTATAAAGACTTATATTTTAAAAATTTTGTTTTATCAAAAGCGTTATCGTGGCCAATGCTTAACACTAGTTTATTTAAATCTACCAGGTGAATATTTTCCCGCTTCTTATCAATCAGCCATTCGTTTAGTTCATTCTCTATAGAGTCGACATTCTTTTTAGAATGAACAGGAGTGGAAAATGCGGCAGAAGAAAATCCGTTGAATATCACAAAAGGCATTCCTTTCAGGTTCTCAAAAATAATATCAATATCCTGTTTGCATTTTGCAACCACGGCAGTCAACTCATCTTCAGCTAATAACTCTGCCGCTATGTTAAAATTTTCGCCAAGATTAATTAATTCATAAAAGACAATAATCAAATCCGCGTGCTCCAACGTAAAAGATTCCTGGACAATATTATCATAGTTGCCAAAAGTAATGACGGGCTTTAAAGAGAGTGTACGCAATTTATATTCTAAGATCTCCTTTATTGGATTGACAGTAATGTTTGAAAGAATATTAACAGAAAAAAATTTTCCCTCAACAGCTTTTGATAGCTGCAGGTTCCTCTTCAATATCTCCGGGTAGCTTAAACTTCTTATATTATACACTGAATTGTCCGCCATTCATTCTTATATTTTCACCAGTTAAGAAATCAGATTTATCAGATGCTAAAAAGCTTACGACTCCGGCCACATCATCAACTGTAGCCAGTCTCCTCAAAGGAGTTTGAGAGGCAGTAATTAATTTTGTTTTCTCGGGTATCTCAGCAGTTAATTCAGTATCGGTTAACCCGGGAGAAACCATATTAACTCTTACTCCTTTCGGCCCTAATTCAAAAGCCATTGCTTTAGTAAGGCCCGATAAAGCAGCTTTTGCTGAAATGTAATGCGCCCAGTTTGCATTAGGCTTATCAGCGGCAAGTGTACCAATATTAATGATTTTTCCTTTTTTGTTCCTTTCAAGAAAAGGCATAAATATTTGGGATACTTCAAAAACTGATTTTACATGGAAGCTGATTTGCTGATCAAAGTCTGACCATTCGAGATTATTAAAACTGATTTGGGGAATTTTTATTGAAGAAGCGTTTACTAAAACATCAAGTGAATTAAAGTGTCGCTCAAATGATTTACACAGTTCTTTAATTTCATTCTTTCTTGTGATGTCAGCCTGTACAACTGAGGCACTCCCACCATTGGCATTAATGTTTTCCTTTATAGATTCTGCAAGATATTTGTTTGTATTATAATGGATAAAAACATGAAAGCCATCAAAGGCTAATTGCTTGCAGACGGACCTTCCTATTCCACCTGTTCCCCCTATAACCAATGCAGTTTTTGTATGGATTTCCTGCGCGACTGCAACGGTTTCTTCCTTCTTTATTTCAACAACCTTAACTTTTGAAATGCCTTTGGTTACAACCTGGCGATCCTGGTTTTTAATTTCAATGTTTAATTCAATTATTCTATCCTTATCATTTTTCTTTATTACTTCAGCGGTAATCGTTAATTCATCGCCTATCCGAACCGGCAATAAAAATTCAAGAGTTTGAGAAAACCACAATGCGCCATCTCCGGGAAGCTTAGTACCAATGATGGTAGAAATAAAAGATGCCCCCAACATTCCATGAACTACTGGTTTTTTGAATTGAGTGGTGCCTGCAAACTTCTCATCAACATGCAATTTGTTGTCATCACCTGTCAATTCCACAAACTTTTCAATGTCAGATTTTGTAATCTTATGCTTTAAACTTTCTACATCTCCCACATTTATTTCGAAATAAGTTTTCATTCTTTATTTTGATTGAAATGAATTTATTTGATATCAACAATTGTGTCTGTAGGAAATTGATATCTTATCTCTTATCAGCACTAACACCACAAATTGCAGCTTTGCAATAATTCTAAGAACGTTTTTTAAGGAAGCTTCCATATAAATAGGATATATCAAATTTGTATGCAATTTCCTCTGCTACATCTTCTGCGAAACATCCAAACTCGTACTCAACATTAAAACTAGCAGTATTCAAAAGTTGTATTATATCTTCTTTAGTTCTAAACAGATAAACATGATCTAAAGCAGGAGCGTTGGTAGGAGTTGTCAGCCATAAGTAACCATCACTATTTAACAGGTCATGTAGTTTATTTAATATTAATAATGGATCATCTAAATGTTCCAGTACTTCTCCTAAAATAATCAGGTCGTACCTCTTGCTGCTTTCATATTTAAAAATATCTCTGTTAAAATATTTGATTTTGCCATTACCATCTCCAATAATTGAATGGGTCATTTCAAGCGAGCCATCACTTATGTCAACAATATCAATTGTACTTATAGATTTTAATTTTTCGTTAATTAAATAGGAAAAAAAACCATGACCTGGACCAATGTCAAGAACAGTTTTGGTACTTTTTAAAAAATCTTCATCCAATTGATTGTTGAAAAACATGAGCATTTTAAAGTGATGTACCCAAAGTAACTGCGATAACAAAAGAGCATTCATGTAATAGCTCATGATATCTTTATTGGAGTATACTTTCTCATAAGCTTGTTGCTGATTTTTGCATGAATATTTTCTGTGCCTTTTGAAATACAGACCTTCAATCCGCATATCGTTTACCATTTTTAAGTAATCACGTGCAATTCTTTCCGGGGTTAAATCGCGCTTTTGACAATACTCATAAATAAGCCCCAAAAATTTATAAAAATCAGAAGAGTGGTCTGACAGCAATAACTGGATGTTCTTCTTTACTTTTTTGCAGTGAAGTGAATCTTCCTTTTGTATTGAGTTTAATATTTTTTCTAAGAAAATGTTTTCATTATTCATTTGCGCAATTTCAATATTCAAGTATTTTAAACGCTCAGTCAGCTTATAAAAGTTATTCCATCTTCCAGAGATTGGCTCCAAAATTAAATCCGGCTCCAACCCCTGCAAGCAACAGGTAAGAATTGCCTTTTATCAGTCCTGATTGATTTGCCTCGCTTAATGCAATGCCAATACTAGCTGAACCGGTATTACCTATTTCTTCTACATTATTATAGGTCCTGTTTAAAGGTATCTTTAGCTTTTTGAGAATATAATCAATAAGGTTATTATTAGCCTGGTGAAAAATGAAAAAATCAATATCAGTAATTGAAAGATTGGCCTGTCTGGCAACAGAAGTGATCACTCCGGGCAGGTTAGTGATCGCCTGCTTCCATGTTGCCAACCCGTTTTGCTCCATGTAATCTATATCGGTTGAATAAGGCCTGTTAAACCTGGCATGCGTGGAGCCACCACCCCGCATTCTTACTGATTCGTAGGTTGAAGAATCCGTAGTGAATTTTGATGAGATCAAACCATATCCTTTGGTAACCCTTCCTAATAAAACTGCCGAGGCGCCGTCACTAAAAAAAATGGCCGTATCCCTGTCTTTGCTGTTTGTAAAACGCGAAAGTATTTCAACCCCTACAACCAAAGTATATTTTATGTTTTGGTTTGATTGCATCCTTTCAGCGGCCAAAGTGGATGCTGTAACCAGCCCTGTACAGTTGGTATTGATATCAATGATCTGGCAATCTTTAGAGGCACCGAGGTCCTTATGAATTTTGGCAGATAAAGGAGGGAACAGATAGTCCTGTGAAAACGACGCGACAATAATTAATCCTATTTCTTCTGCCTGAATACCTGTTTTTTCTATAATATTTTTACACGCAATAAGCGACATGCCCGACGCTGTTTCATTTTCTGAAACAAAGTGGCGCTTTTTAATACCGGTCTTTTCAATAATCCATTCCGGTGTTGTATCAGGTAATAATTTAGATAACTCTTCATTCGACTGAATATTCTCGGGCAAATAATGGCTCGTTGCTATAATGCCAATCCCAAATTCCTTCATATTTCTATATTTGATTCCAGGAACTGCTTTAACTCGAAATTTGTTTCCTGTATTTTACCAAGTTTTTCAGAAATACCATGACCTGGATAGACTGTAACAGATGGATCAAAAAGGTCGAATATTTTTCTTAAAGATGATCTCAATTTATTGTTATTGTTGCCTGGAAAATGATTGATACCAACGCCTTTTGTATACAAAGTGTCCCCGCTGAACAAACACTCATCTACTTTGAAAACGCAACTTCCCTCTGTATGTCCTGGTAAATTATAAGCCTCGAAATGAAGATTGCCTAATTCCATTTTTATAACATCTCCTTCAAGTATATTATCAGGAACAGGTACTTCAATTTTAGAGTCAATTTTCATGATCTTCAAAAAAAAATTTACTGATCTTATTGTTTTTAAGTCGAATTGGTGGATATGAAAGGTTGCTGCATATTTTTTTTGAAAAAAGGCTACACTTCCCACATGATCAAAATGTCCATGTGTTACAAGAATATCGGTAGGAAATAAATTATGACTTTCAATGACCTTATCAATAGCGGCAAAATCCATTCCCGGATCGATCAACACTGATGCCCTGGTTTCCTTTGCCGAAACAATATAAGTATTTGAGGAAAGTATCGAGTTCCTGATATTATAAATAGTATGATTAATTAACCCCACCTAAATAAATTACCTGGGCAGTAATATAAGAACTTTGTTCTGAAGCGAAAAAGTCAATGACATTAAATATATCATTTGCAGACGCATAACGGGGAACAGGCAGCTTTTTTATAATTTCATCAACCTTTTGTTTTGGCAACTGCTTTAGCATACCAGTTTCTATGGCTGTAATACCGAGTGTATTGCATGTAATTTTGAGTCCTGATAACTCTTTAGCCATTACATTAGCCATTGTATTAATGGCTGCTTTACAGGCCGCATATATAGAATCTCCAATGGGCTCCAGGCTTGCGGCCATTGAGCCAATATTGATAATACGGCCATAGCTGTTTTTGCGCATTAATTTTGCGGCCTCACGTGAAATAAAAAACGTTCCTAATAAATTCACATTTACCATTTCTGTTACGTTCTTTATCGCCAATATCATGCTGTATTGTGAGGTAAGTACAGCAGCATTATTTATGACTATATCGATTTTTTTAAATGTTTTCATGATTGACCGGAACATTTTAATAACTTCTTCCGGAGAGCCTATATCAATTGAAAAATGAGTATAATTTTTCTGCGCAATAGTCGCTTCAGACCTGCTCACACCGATTACAAATGCACCGTTTTCCAAAAAGTGACTAGCTATTAAAAGGCCAACGCCGCGACTGGTGCCCGTAATAAGTACAATTTTATTTAGATAGTTTTGTGTCACTTTAAGAACTCATTCCGTAATTTCTATTATATAATTTGCAAGTTCATCAGCACTTTCAAAAGGAGATTTTTCCCTGGTCATAGCACGGTCATCAGTTAACACAATTTCGGTATCTAATTCTGTTGAAAATACTGCTTCTAATTCTACGATAAAAGAAACAAGTGTTAAAGAATCAATAGGCGACCCCTCACCAAATAATTTGGTAGTTACTTCTGGTTTAAATCTTTGATCATTAGGTAATGTGTCGATAAGATCATTCAGTGTTGACAGGATGATAGTAACGACTTGTTCTTTACTAATTTTCATTTTATCTATTTAAGTTTTATTAACAAAATCTCTTTACTTTTTTACTTCCTGGAATTCTTCGTAAATTCTTAAATAATCGTTTTCATCATAGGTATGCGAAGCGAGCACGAGGCAAATAGCACCGGAAGAAAACTCCATTAATTCACGCCAGATGCCAGGTACAACAAATAAGCCATAATCCGGCCGATTCAATGTAACTATTTTTTTGTTAGTTCCGTCATCGAGCATCACATTAAAAGAACCGCTGGCTGCTACAATTAGTTGTCGAAGTTCTCTATGAGCATGCCCACCCCGGGCTTCACCACCTGGGATATCGTATAGGTAGTAAATGCGCCGTACATCGAAAGGAATATTTTTTTGCCCTTCAACTATGGTAATATTTCCGGCCCTGTTGTGTATTTTATTCAGAGGCAGTATCACACAATCATATATACTATTTTTTTTCATATTCCTTCCTGAAACTGTAAAATTCTTGATAATCATAGATATAATCGTCAGCATTATAATGCGTGGAACTTAATACCAATGCCAATGAATTGGTCGAAAAGTTTTCCATCTGTCGCCACAGGCCGGATGGAATATATAGTCCGTAATAGGAGCGATTTAAAGAAAAAACATATTGCGATTTTCCATCATCAAGCTTCACATCAAAACTACCTGAAAGGGCAACAATCAGCTCCTGCTGTACTTTAAAAGCATGGCCTCCACGTATTTGGCCACCGGGTACATCGTAAATCCAGTAAGTTCTCTCAATCCTGAATGGAATATGTTTTTCTTCCTCAATAATAGAAAGGTTACCTCGTGGGTCTTCAATTTTTGGAAGGTCTATGATATATGCCAAGCCGTGCATGTTTTATTTTTTCAGTTGGTTTTCTTATTATCTATTCATGTTTCATAATTTGAGGCATTGCTACAAAATCGATATGGAAACTATTTGGTATCGGGCTGCATACTTCTATCTATTACTTCATTTTGAGCATAGCCAAAACTCCATATTATCTTACTGTTGCTATTTGTATTGGCATAGCTTCGCTATTCCTCAGTTACATTTAAAACTGATGTTCCATTTCGATTAATCTATTTAATCTATTTATTATCTTTTGCTCTAAAAATCCTTCTCCACCATCTGTTATTACTATCATCCGTATACCCATACCCATAACCATAACCGTACCCGTAACCGTATTTATTAACTCCTTTACCTCTAACGCCATTATAAATAATAGCAGGGTTTTTAAGGGAGCTTATTTTGTGCTGTTGTTCCAGTTTTTGTAAAAATACTTTTGGCGTATAATCATGCCTGACTATAAACAGGACTAAATCCACGAGGGGCGATATGATATAGGCATCGGTAACAGGATTTACAGGAGCTGTATCTATGATAATGTAGTCAAATATTTTCTCCAGGTATATTAATAATTCCTGCAACTTACCGTTTGAAATTAATTCTGAAGGATTAGGAGGTATGGGGCCGGCAGGTATCAAAAACAAGTTGTCAATGCCAGTGTTCCTGATTAAATCTTCTGGCGACAATTTTCCAATTAGAAAATTGGTAAGGCCTACATCGCGTGATACTTTAAAATGGCTACTCAATTTTGGTTTGCGCAGATCCAGTTCAAGCAGGGTCACCTTTTTGCCAGTTAATGCCAGGCTGATGCCGAGGTTTATAGCGATAAAGCTTTTTCCTTCACCGGAGATACTCGACGTAACCAGTATCCTTTTATGAGTTTCATCCAGACCCATATAACCCAGCGAAGTTCTTAACTGTCGAAACTGTTCAGCTATAAAACTTCGCCTGCCTTCCGCAATTACAATTGGAGATTTTGACCGGTCATAATTAATTTCACCCAGGAATGGAATATTTGTATATTTTTCAATCTCAGTCCGTTGCTGTACGGTACGGGTAAGCATTTCCTTAACATAAATAATAGCAATGCCGAGAAAAATCGCACCCAAAAAAGCTGCAAGGTAAACCAATTTTTTCTTCGGGCTAACAGGACTGTCTGAGGACTCTGCCTGATCAATAACCCGGCTGTCAGCAACGGCAGAAGCATAAGACAGCGCGGTTTCTTCTTTTTTTTGTAATAAAAAAGTATATATATTGTTTTTAATTGCCTGTTGTCGGCTAATGCCCAGTAATTCCCTTTCTGTTTCCGGAATCGTTTTAAGCATAGAAGCATAACGGTTGTTTGTAGCTGCCAGGTCATCTCTCCCCGCTATCAGATTCCTGCGTTGGCTATTGATATTCTCTAAAATGCCGGGTTTTAATTTATTGATCCCGTCTACGAGCGCAATTACCGCAGGGTTATTTTCAGGCACTATCTTTTTGGTTTGAGTATACTGCAGTTCGAGCTCAGACAATTTTTGTAATAAATCCGCCAGGGCAGGATCGCCTACTCCCAATGTGGCAGGTACGATGCCTCCCATCCCACCCTTACTTATTACGTAATTCTGAATCTGATCCAATACTGCTAATTGCATGTTGATATCGCTCACCTTCTGATCATTGGTAGATACGGTTTCAAGGTAAATTTGCCCCTGCGCGCTGATATCTGTAATTTTATTATGTGCCTTAAAATTTTGCAATTTACCTTCCACTGAATCCAGCTCATTAACTACAAATTTTAGCCTGTCCTCTACAAATTTTAACGTATTTGCTGCCAACAAATTTTTATCTAAGATTGCGGCATCTTTATAGACATTAAGTAATTCATCCAAAATATCTTCTCCTCGTTTGGAAACGGTTCCTTCAATACTAAGGTCAATAACAGTAGATTGTTTACTGGAAGAAGATATCTTCAATTGGTCGAGAATATTGTTTGCGGTATTTTTTACACTATTTAACGAGAAATAGAAATCAGGATCTTTATTTATTCCGATTGGTGGTCTATAGTATTTATTCGAAACAAATTTTAGAATGCCAAAGGGTGTATTTTCCCATTGGTTTAATGGATACATTTTTTGATCGATTTTTACTGTTTGAGACGCTCCATCATACTTAAAAGGGACTTTCTCTACATGGCCAACCGAATCAGTTTCCTTTACTTCAATCACAATTGGAGAAATTAAATAGGCATTGGAATTTAAGACTCTGCCTGTTACAGTGACTTCGGCATAGAGATGCAGATTTTTCACTACTTCCTGCATAAGGGTTTTTGACTGTAAGACCTCGACTTCATTTTCAACGTTTTTTTTGGAACCAAACAAGTCGAAGGCTTCCAGCACATCGGAATTAGGGTTATTATCTTTATCGTCCTTAATTAATATGGTAGCAGTCGTTTGATATACCGGCAGTTTATAGCGAAGGTAAACCCAGGCGGCGCTCATAGTAATCAATAACAACAATAGAAAAAAAGGCCAGTAAGGCGAAAATTTATAAAATAAATCAGCAGGCGAACTTTCTTCCGTTTCATCAAAACTAACATTTTCATTCGGTTGTCGCATTGGTAAAAATTATTTAAGTAAGCTTGTCAGGATGATGACTATAACGGAAATGCCGCTGAAAATAATAGGCAATAATTGTTGTGTGCGATCACTACTGGCTATTTTGGCCTTGCCTGGTTCCACATATAATACATCATTGGATTTAAGAAAGAAATATGGGGATTGCAATAACTGCGATGAGGTGAGATCCAAACGTTTTACCAGTTTTTCAGATCCTTCCTGTCTTATTAATATTACATTATCGCGAAGGCCATAGATAGTAAGGTCTCCTGCCTGTCCAATAGCTTCCAGGACACTTATTTGTTCGCTGGGTACACTCACTACGCCAGGCCGATTTACTTCCCCTAATACAATAACCCTGAAATTCAAAAACCGGGCAGTTACAATTGGGTCGAATAATAACTTTTTGTCAACCAACATTTTTGTAAGATTGTCTTCAAGCTGCTTTTGCGTAAGCCCGGCGGCAGGAATATCACCTAATATTGGGAATCTAATATTGCCATCCTGGCCTACTAAATAACCGGCAGTCTGCGGTGTAGTGTTAGTAACCGGGGTTGTAGTAACAGGTATGTTAGGCGCATTAAAAATAACGGTGGCCTCCATACTAAGACTGCTAACAGCGATGCTTAAAATATCCTTCTTTTGTATCACAGGTTCAAGGCCTTCCTTTGATGGAATAAGGGTTGAATCTTTTAGATCGCTGAAATAAGCCACTTTTCGGGTGTTTAAACAGGAGGCAAAGAATATAACGAAAAAAGTACTTAGTGATAAATATTTTGTAGTTGCCAGGAAATTGGTCATACGGGAATTTAGAAAGGGATTATAATTTTGCGCAAATATAGGAGTTTTTCATTAGCAATGCTTGTGCTGGAAAGCAGCGTATAGTTGTAACGATTAATCCATTCACCTTTATCAATATATAAATAATGTTCTCAAATATGGTCTGTCATTCTTTTTTAAACCGAATACATAAATGCCGTCCCTCAGTTTCTATTGGAATTTGCTTTGAGGATGATGCTATTATAAAATAGGAAAAATATCTACCTTACTAAAACCACACTTCCCTTTCTGCTAATTCTCGCACCTAAGTCGCATAGGGCGTCCAGGTAATACACAAAAACAGAATTTGGTTGAACTACGTTGTTTATTTTGCCATTCCATCCAAATGATTTGTCATTTGGCGGGAAATTTCTGGCTTCAAAAACAAGTTTTCCAAATCGGTTATAAATCGAAAACCTGGTAATGGATTTTATGCCACGTGTTAACGGATAAAAATAGTCATTAAGATTATCATCATTGGGCGTAAAGGCGGTAGGCATCAGTATATTCGCATCCTTACATTCCACATAAATTGTTAGGTCGTCTTTAGCGACGCACCCGCTGTCGGAAGTTACCTCTATAAAAAAAGTGTTTGAGCTGGTTGCAATCCCATTCGGGTCGGGACAGTTGTTGCAGCTTAATACATCAGAAGGCGTCCAGTTATACGAGCTTATATTACTGCTGTAGGTTGGGTTTATGGAAAAACCAGCATTGTAAGGATAAACCTTATCCGGGCCGGCATCCACCAACGGGGGGCTTTTTAAATGCACAGTAATATTGGCGGTGCTGGTGAAGCATCCTACAGAATCTGTGAGGGTGGCTGTGTAAGTTGTAGATTGAGCAGGCGAAGCTATTGGCCCATAATTATTAGTATTTGATAGACCTGCAGCCGGGGACCATATAATTCTTTCCCCGGGCGGATCAACATTTAATTGAACCGTATCATTGGGACAGACATAAGGATCAGTCAATAATGGAACAGCAACAAAAGGGGGAAAAACTTTTAGCAGGACACTATCTGTTACGGTACAGCCAAACCGGGTTGAAGCAATAATATTATATTGTGTTGTCGAAGAAGGAGTGGCGAGCACCGTGTCACACCTGGCACAGGTTATGGAATTGGATGGCGACCAGGTTATTGAGTCGCTATGAAAAGCAATAAGGGAATCAGCCTTCCCGGAACAAACCGTATCAATGCCGGCGGGAATAACGTATAAGAATGGCAATGGATTAATAGTGATGGTTTTTACCAGGCTGTCTTTACAACCATTTATATCAATGCCGGTTAATTTTACTTTATAAGTGCCGGGGTTATCGTAAACATAAGGCTGAGGTTGATAAACACTGTCATTTTCTGTCTTTACCCCAAAATTCCAATACCAAAGATTTACAGAATCTGCCGGAATAAATGGCGTGGAAGTATTCGTAACATTGTATATACTATTGAGACAAATAGAGGGTAACGCCGTAAAACTAAGACTAGGCCCCCTTACTAAAAGTGTATTATTTAAGCGGATAGTATCCCGGCAGTATTGAGCGCCATTATTTATAATAACGAAGTTATTAAAATTGCCAAAAAGCTTTGCACTTAGTGTTAAAGAAGAATCTTTAACAGGCCCCACCTGCGTACCTGCTACATCCCATGTGTATGTAGCGGAAGGATCACTATAATTGTTTACAATAATAAAAGTGGTACTGTCATTTTTGCAAATTGAAGAATCAGCATTTACCAGGGCGGGATTCGCTATATATATAGTTCGTGAGTAAGTATCAGTGCAACCTGTAATAACATCTGTAACGGTTAGCTTTGTAATAAAAGAACCTGAAGAAGGAAAAGTATGCGATGCGTTAACCGTATTTTCGGGAGCTGAGCCATCGCCAAAATCCCATGAAACGAATGATAAATTTCCCTGGCTTGTATTAATGAAAGAGAATGTTTTTTTATCAGTGCACGTATTTGAGTACTTATAGGTTGCAATTACTCCCTCCACAGTAATTCGAAAGGTTATCGGATTGCCATTGCATCCATTGTAAGCCGGGATAACAGTAACGTTTTTAATGCCCAGCGAATCATATTTGTGGTGCGTAAGCGTATCCGTAACTGTTGTAATTTTGCCATCTCCAAAATTCCAACGGTAACTGTTTGCGTTGACTGCTTTCGAGACAAATGCCGCAGAATCAGATCCGCAGATGACTATTTTAACAGGATATGCAATATGATTAAAAGGTGGGGTTCCATAGGCAATCCGGGCAAAATCATAACTGTTGGTACATCCTTCGCTGGTAGTAATATTTAATTTAGGCAAATATTTACCCGGAGCACTATATATGTGATTTGTATTGCCGGTGATTGTTGAAGCAACAGGACTGCCGTCGCCAAAATTCCAGGAATAATTTGTTATCGTACTATTAACCGGGATTTGAACGTTTGCAACAAACCTTACATTTGCCGGAACACATCCGGATACCGGCGACACGGTTCCTTTGATGGGAGGGCTTTGGACCGTAATGGTGGTTTGATTTGCTCCGGCACAGCCAGATGAAGCTGTGGCTTTTAGGGTTAAAGTATACACACCAGCCGCGGTATAATTATGAGTAACCTTATTAGCAGGGGTAGTCTCAACAGGCAATCCATCCCCAAAATCCCAGTCATATTGGGCAACATTCCCCGTAGTCGTTGCCGTAAAATTTATGACACCCGGTTTACAAATATAATTTCTGTCATATCCAATGGAGACCGTTATTGATTGGTTAACAACAACTGTTTTCGTAACGACAACAGTGGACCGTGCATAGATCACTATTAGTTTTACCGTGTACGAACCTGCATTTTGATAAGTTGTTTCAGGATTTGGACTATTGCTGCCATCTCCATTTCCAAAGGTCCATACAAAGCCCTTCGGACTTCCCGTAGCAGCTTGAGTAAATCGTACAATGGTTGGACTACAAAATACGCTATCGGTACTTTGATAGCTAAAATCGGCAGTTTGCGATTTGGCAACTAAGGAAAGAGAGAAAAAATAAATGTATATTAAAATTTTGTTCATTGATTGAGTGTTATTATCACAGCAAACTCCGCGATTTACGATTTCCCGGAATTCACGCACGGTGCCAATTATTTACTTTCAGTTGGACAAGTTAGAAAGATAAAGATATTTGATAGGTATTTTGATAACTTTTAATATGTTTTATAGGTTGATAATATACGGTTTAAAAAAGATTTTGATAATCTGGAAAACAAATATCCTAAAGATTTTTGTAATAATGTTTATTCAAGGCCCGGGAAAATTATTATTACAAAGCCCAATTTTTTCAATTATTCAATTATTTATAAAAATGCTTCAAAAATAATGGTTACTAACAAAAAAGATGAAATGACTTCATCTAATATAAACCTGCCCAACCAATTAAGATTGATTTTTTTTATAGTTACAATATCTGGTAACAAATTCCATTCTTCTGAAGATACTACATTACCTTCTTCTCTATCACCAAATCCCGGTTTAATATTCATAATTTACTTGCTTAATTATTTTTTTAACATTGCCCGTTTATATGTTGGTAAATAATGGTATTTAAGAGTAGATTTATTTTTGCGCATAGCCATTCAACGCAATAAGTTCTCAGAAATTACTGTTAAGTAAATAATTAATATGACCAAATTGCCCACTTTACTCACTTTTAAAGGCCATTTATAAAACGTGGCAGCATAAAATTTATGAAATACATTTTGAAGGTTTTCTTTGCGTGGCTGTCATTCCATGCATTCCCGACCTTTAAGGCAAGCCTGTTGTTATTGTATCTATTTAATGAGAATCCGGTCATCGTCAAAACGCCGACAAAGCAAAAGATTATTTTTCCATTAACTTTCCTAACTTTCTCCATTACCTGAAAATTATTAGCCAATATATTTTTATTTTAGCACTAATAAATTATTTATGGAAGATAACAGGCGAGAATTCATAAAAAAAGCGCTGCTTCTTACAGGCGCAGCAGGAATAGCAACTTTACCGCTTTCCATTCAAAAAGCCTTAGCCATTAATCCTGAACCGGGAAGTACTTACATGGATGCTGAACATGTTGTGCTGCTGATGCAGGAAAACCGTTCCTTTGATCATACATTTGGTACACTGCGTGGTGTTCGTGGCTTCAATGATCCAAGGGCAATTACATTACCTGATAAAAATAAGGTGTGGCTTCAAACAAACGCAGCAGTTGAAACGTATGCGCCATTTCACCTTGACATAAAGGATACCAAAATTACCTGGATGGGTTCTTTACCACATGGGCGCAAGAGCCAGACGGGCGCAAGGAATAACGGCAGACATGATAACTGGATTGAAGCGAAAAAATCAGGCGATCAAGAATATGCAAAGATGCCGTTGACAATGGGTTATTACACACGTGAAGACATTCCGTTTTATTATGCACTTGCAGATGCATTTACAGTGTGCGACCAAAATTTTTGTTCTTCATTAACTCCTACTGATCCCAACAGGCTTTACTTCTGGAGTGGTACTGTAAGAGCGGAGATGCATGAAGATTCGAAGGCGCATGTAGACAATGATGATATTGAAAAAGGCGTCGAATGGAGAACATTTCCAGAATTGCTTGAAAAAAATAATATCTCATGGAAAGTATATCAAAATGAAATAAGCGCTGATGGAGGATTTAATGAAGAAGAGGATGCGTGGCTTGCCAGTTTTGGCGATAACCCATTGGAATATTTTATGCAGTACAATGTAAAATTATCAAAAAGGTATATTAATTATCTCCCTGAAAAAATAATAAAGTTGCAAAATGATATTCAAAGTCTTGGAATAAAAATTCAGTCATTAAGTGCGGGAAGTAAAGAATTGGAAGATTCGCAAAAACACTTAAAGGGAAAACACGATGCATTGGAGCTTGCAAAAGAAGAACAAAAAACATTGACAACGGAAAAGTATGAGAATCTATCAGCCTATCATAAAACGATACATGAAAAAGCATTTGTTGTAAACTCGGGGGATCCATACCAGCATCAGCTTACACCTTTGAATTATAATGATGAAAATACAGGGCGTGAAATAAATATACCAAAAGGCGATGTGCTTCACCAGTTCAGGGAAGATGTGAAAAGCGGAAAGCTTCCAACTGTATCATGGCTTGTTGCACCTGAAACTTTTTCAGATCATCCAAGCTCGCCATGGTTTGGCTCATGGTATCTTTCTGAAGCGATGGATATTCTTACGCAAAATCCTGATGTATGGAAGAAAACCATTTTTATTTTAGCGTATGATGAAAATGACGGCTACTTCGATCATGTGCCGCCATTTGTGCCACCCGATCATCGCAATCCGGCTACAGGAGCGGTTTCCAAAGGCATTGACACAAGTGTTGACCTTGTAAAATCAGAGAAGGATATACCAGGCCCCATCGGGCTCGGCTTTCGGGTGCCGCTGGTAATTGCCTCACCCTGGAGCCGCGGAGGATGGGTAAACTCACAGGTGTTTGATCATACTTCTACCCTGCAATTTCTCGAAGTATTTTTAAGTAAGAAGTTTGGGGAAAAAATTCAGGAGACAAACATTACCGAATGGCGTCGCACAGTTTGTGGCGACCTTACTTCTGTATTTCGCCAATACAACGGAGAAAAAATAGCCGGGCTCCCTTTTATTAAAAAAGACCCTTTTATTGAAAGCATACATAAAGCAAAATTCAAAAATGTTCCTTCGAATTATAAGCGGTTAACCGCTGATGAAATTAAACAAGTCAATACAAACCCGGCTTCATCACGTTACATGCCTCAACAGGAAAAAGGTATTCGCTCATCATGCGCCATTCCTTACGAAATATATGCAGATGGGAATCTTTCCAATGACAAAAATTCTTTTGAGATCGTATTAGGTGCCAACAATAAAATTTTCAAAGACCGGGCTTCGGGCTCACCTTTTATTGTGTATATGTACAATTACCTCCAGCAGGATTTTTCAGAAAAAAATTATGCGCTCACTGCTGGTGATAATTTAAAAGATGCCTGGCTCACTACTGATTTTGAAAACAACAACTATCATTTACAGGTGCTGGGGCCAAACGGATTCTTCCGTGAATTCAAAGGCAACAGGAATGATCCGGGTATAAATATTTCTTTGCTGGGCAACGCCGATGGGAACGTCGAAATTAAACTTTCTAATCCCGGGGCACAAAATCATTTCATTGAGATTACCGACAACGCATATAAAACCGGAATAAGTACAAAACAACTTGACGCAAATACTACAAATGCAACTATTGGGCTGGACCTCAGTAAAAATTTTGGATGGTATGACTTTAGTATTAGTATTAAAGGAAATGATACCTTTAAAAAACATTATGCAGGGCATGTAGAAACAGGCAGGGATAGCAAAAGTGATCCTGCAATGAGTTAGCGAACAAATAATAATTCCCGGTTTGTGCATTCCTGTATTTTGGCATGAAAATAAATCTGTCGATCCTTGGTTCTTTTTGTTTTTTGCTTCTTTTTTCCTGCAGGAAAGAAAAGGTGACTGTTTAATTTATAAATATGAAAAATCTGCTTTTTATTATCCTGCTGGCAGGAGTAACAAAATCCTTCAGCCAACAGGATACCGCAATATCTTATACCAGTTCAGTAAACGTTACCGGTTTATCAAAGGAAGAACTGTATATAAGGGCAAGGGACTGGTTCAGCAATAATTTACAAAGCTTACAACTACAGGATAAAAAAACCGGGGAATTAAGTGGCAAAGGTATTGTGGAAGGAGTGGTTAAATTTCGTATGTCAGGATCGCACAATGCGAATGCGATCTTTAACTTCAATACAAATATCTGGTTAAAGGACAGGCCTTCTATGTACCGCATAACGAATATCAGCAATACTTCTATTACATATGGTAACTCTACATCCTTGGCGAGGGATGATCTTAGCTCCCCCGGAGGCATATTATGCACATCTGAACATTCTAAAGCCAGGGTACCTGGTTTATCGAAGACAAAAAGTGACGAAACAAATCAATCTGCTAAAAATACTTTTGATGACTTGGCAAAAGGATTGATTGCATCGCTGCGTTCCGGTATGGAGAAACAATCAACTCCTGATTTCTGAAACGATCAACCAGTATTTCATTAAAAATTTATATTGCCGTTATATGGATTTCAAATCTTTTAAAAACGTAAGCTCTACATCTATATTTTTTTTTATAATAATGGGCTTTCCAAAATTTTCTTTTGGCTGGGGTAGAACGGGCCATGATATCGTTATAGAAATAGCCTTTCATTTTTTAAAAGGTGATGTAAAGAAAAACGTAATAACTTATCTGCATGGGCGAACACCCGAAGAAGCTTCCAACTGGATGGACAGTGTCAGGAGCGATCCCAAATATGATTTTATGAAATCCTGGCATTATATTGATTTGGAAAAAGGTAAGCCATTTGTTCCATCGACAGAGGAGAACCTCATGAACCGATTGATAATTACTTATAATGAACTCGGGCACAAACAGACGTTAAGTGATGCCCGGATAGATACCAATTTACTTATCCTTATTCATTTAATTGGCGACTTACACCAGCCTTTGCATACAGGTTATCCTGAAGATGAAGGTGGCAATACAGTTGATGTGAAATTTTTGGGAATTTCCACCAGCTTGCATCGCGTATGGGACGATAATATTATAGATAGCGAAAAAATTACTGCAGTTGATTGTTTACAATTGTATAAAAATTACACACAAAAGCAAATAGACAGTATTAAAGCAATCAATTTTATTGCATGGATGAATGATGGAAGAAAATATTTGAAAAGTGTATATAGCTTTTCTGATTTTACAATAGATTCAAAATATATAGCAAGAAATAAACCTATAATAAAAAGGCAATTATTATTTGCAGGATTACGCCTGGCATTTGTTTTAGAAAAGTTATTTGATACTTCCGCAACGACCCGGGATAGGGCATTACTGTTTGAAGCCCCGTTTTCTTTTAACTGTAACTCTTAATTTTTATTAAAATTAAAATATTCAAATTCTTTATCTTAGATCCCGGCAGGTATCTAAATGTACCTGCCTGCAAACTAGTGCCTATGCTTTGCAATAACCTGGAGTAATAACTCTTTACTTCATTCCATTTGTAATACAGATAAGTGGCGGTGGTTATCGGAGGCGCTACAGGAATAAAATGAAATTAACTCCAAATTGCACAAAATAAATTGCCCACTTACAGTTGGTCTCCATGATCAGGAATGGTGGGCCCTCATAAAAAGGATTGGTTGGTCTTCATGACAGGAACATACAAATTCATCCTGGAAAATAAAAAAAGAGGCTGTCCTTTTGAGACAGCCTCTTTAAAATAAATCACAGGTATCAGTTTCCTTCTTTTATCAAACGGAGGACAATTTTATTCTTACCCTGGAGTATTTCTGCAATGTACACTCCGGGGTGATAGCTGTTACCTATTTGCAGTGTGCTGTTAGCAGGAACGTTGGGGTTTTGCTCTACCACCCTTCCCGTAATATCTATAACCGTTATTTTAAGTTTCTCATAACCCGGGCTATTGAATTGCAATGTAAAGTAAGTGGTGGTTGGGTTAGGCATAACCTTTACGGTAAATGAAACAGCCTTTGGTTCACTCACGCGGTTCTCACCCTGGAGCTTTGAAACTAATGCCGGTGCAACCACGCCGTTAGCCGTTACCGTAACCACGGTGCTACAGGTCGTTACATTGTCATTTGCATCAGTTGCTGTCCATGTTATGGTTGTAGTACCAACATTAAGTGGTTTTCCAGCCAGTGAGGTATTGGCACCGTCAAATGCTACAGTTGTTGCGCCACTTAAACTATAAACCAGGGAAGGAGTTCCGCAGTTGTCTGTTGCAGTTGCATCAAACTCGGCTCCGGATACTGTGTAAGTTGATGAGCCGTCTGCAGTCTCTGTTGCGCCTGGCTTACAGGTAATAGATGGGCTTTGATTATCGCTTACACCTACAAGGAATGTCGTCGTAGCAGTTGTGCAGGAATTTGTCGCTGAAACCGTTACAGTTGAAGTACCACCCGGGAACACATAAGGAGATGTAATTACTACAGTTCCAATTTTATATACTATAGTCGGGGCAGGTGTACCTGTTACGGTTACGTTTGATCCAAATGATACCGATGCACCGCAATTATCCAGGGTGGTGCTAACGTTGATATCGGTAGCGGTAATAGCCGGAGGATTCTTCGGTGCCGCAACCCCTGAACCGACTGCACTGGTGCAGGTACCAATTGTTCTTGATACTGTATAGGTACCGGCTGCAATTACTGTGATTGAAGACGAGTTCTCGCCTGTGCTCCACAATAGAGTTCCTGTTGCCGTTGTAGATAAAGTTGATGAGCCACAGTTGTTTGTTACCGTTACCACAGGAGCTGAAGGTTGCGCATTCGGTGCCGTGGTACCTGATCCTGTCCCACTCCTACATCCGTCAACCGTTCTTGTTACGGTGAATGTTCCGGTTG
>JBDTZL010000210.1:0-8237 GCA_040005125.1 Ginsengibacter sp. | reverse complement strand
CGTATTCGGGACTTACACCCTATAGCTGATATACATGCCTGACACACCAAAAAAAACCGTTAGCGTAACTAACGGTTTTTTATAAAGATAAAAAAATTAATAGCCACCAATATATGAAATAGAATTTCCCTGAGGGCCAGTCCAGACTATTTTGTAATACAGCGCAGAAGGACAATCGCTTACTGCAGTTCCATTACTGTCGAGGCCAAAGGTAGTTGTAGTTGTTACTAATGATCCTGTATTTTGAACCTCACCGCTTGTAACACGAAAACTACAGCTTGATTTAACCACTAAGGGTTGAGTAATTGAATAATTAAAACTATGACCAAAACGATTAACACCGCTACCGGAGCCCGTGAAAGAAATGTCAATCCCATTATTATAGGTAAATGTTCTTGTTGAAGTATTTTGCCATGTACGTGCGGCAGTATTATCGAAAGTAACGCTTACGTTTGCATCGGTCACCTTTTGAACAACACTAGGCAAAGACGCAAGATTTCTTAGAAGGCCTCCTGAAACATTAGTTATTGTTCTTGTACCATTGATAAGGATACTTTTGTTATCGCTGAGGTGAGTAGCCTTGAAATTATTAAATGTTACAGTTAACTCAGCTCCCGGAGAGCTCCATTTAAAACCAGGGGAAAAAGATATCGCCACAGTACCGGTTCTTGTACTGGTCGAAAAGCAATTGTTTCCGTTGTAAACGATAGTTATAGAATGTGTAGCACTCATTGTATCTACTTTAATAGTGGCATTGCATGGAGTAGGTAATGGAGGAGTTGTAATACCTGATACTCTTTCATTAATTGAACCGCCATAAATATCTACGGCTGCATTTACATCGTTTGTTACACCATCCGTTTCGTTGGTATATTGCGTTTGGTCAATCGATTGTGCTTGTGCTTCAGCCGTATTTGAACCAGAAGTACCGGAACTACTATCTTTTTTGCAGGAAGAAAAGCCCGCGGCGATAGCAATAGTCGCAAAAGCGATAAAATAATTTTTTAGTTTCATAGAGTAATTTTTAAATAATTTTTTATGATAAGTTTAGTGGCTCCTCAGACAATTTTTTGTGCCGTGGGTTTAATCATTAAAAAAGTTATTTTTTTAATGATTTTATTTAGGTAAACGTAGGGCCACTAAAAAAATTGCGTTTACAGCCAGTAGATGACCGAACCATTACTCAACATTTTAAAGATTAACAAATCCACTTTTCGTAACATGGTGAACCGGCGAAGATTAGAAGTTAATCCAGTTCAACTTGAATGTTGATCCGATAGCTATCGGATGTTGAGCATTGATTACTGAGAGGTTTAGCTCAACTTTTAAAATAATCAATAATTAATAATCAAGAATTGCATGCAACATTACCAAAGCTAAGAACTACCAGATACTCACTCTCAAACTATCAGGCCTGTACATTTTATCTCGCGGCTTTACGCCAAATGCTTCGTAAAATTCAGGAATGTTAACAACAGGGCCGTTTACCCTTTCTTTTTCGGGCGCATGTACATCCGTCATAACCTGGGTTGCCAATCGCTCTTTTCTTTCTTCATACATCCAGCCCAAAGCATATCCCAGGAAATATCTTTGCAAAGATGTTAGCCCTGCAATTTTTTCATTCTTTTTATAGGCTTCGGTCTTTTTAAAAGCATCCAGCCCTAACAGCATACCGCCAAGGTCTGCAATATTTTCACCCTGGGTCGCATTGCCATTAATATGAAATGTATCAACAGGATTAAATTCATTAAACTCATTAATGATCCCTTTGGCGTGGTTGCTAAATTCAGTTGAATCGCCCGTGCTCCACCAGTTGGTTAAATTGCCCTTCGGATCATATTGACGGCCCTGGTCATCAAAACCATGTGTTATCTCATGCCCTATAGTTCCAGCCGCTGCATACCCATATACCAAAGCATCATCAAGATCCTCGTCCTTATATCCCGGCACTGCAAAAATACCTGCGGGTAAAACGATCTCATTATTGCTGGGATTGTAATACGCATTGTAGGTTTGGGGTGTCATATCCCATTCAGTTCTGTCAACAGGTTTGCCCAGTTTATTAAAATTATAATTATGCCACCATATCCTCGCTCTCTGCATGTTTAATACATAGGGGCCTTTATCTATTTTTAAAGCGCTGAAATCTTTCCATTTATCGGGATAACCCACTTTTTTTGTGATGGCAGATAATTTAGCAAGTGCCTTTTGCTTTGTGCTGTCACTCATCCACGATAATTTATTTATGCGGTCCTTATAGGCATCACGAATAGCTTCTACCATATTGATGTATCGCTTTTTGGCAGTCTCATTAAAATATTCCTTTACAAAAAGCTGCCCTAATGCTTCGCCCATTGCACCTTCCTCGGCATCTAAGACCCTTTTCCAACGGGGCCTTGGTTCTTTTGCACCACTAAGATTACGACCGTAAGCAAAAGCATTATTAAAGCTCGTTGAATCAAGATAGCCACTATAGCTTTGTATAAGATGAAATTGTAAATAACTCTTCCAGTCTGCAATACTGGTTGATTGAATCTCATGGTTTAAAGCGCTATAAAATTCAGGCTGGCCAACTATGACTGAATCTATCTTTGTGATCCCGATATTTTTTGTAAAATCATCCCAGTTAATGTTTGCTGCCAACCTGGTAAGACCGGCTACATTCATCTTATTATAATTTTTGTAAGGATCCCGCAGGTCTTCCAGTTTACGGCTCGCCTTTGCAAGCTTTGTTTCAAGGGCATAAACCGCATCTGCATCTTTCTGTGCCGTAGCATCATCATTTCCTAATTGCTTAAAGGTTATTAGCAGGTATTGCCTGTAAGCGGTTCTTATGTTTTCGGTTCGCGAATCGGTCTTAAAATAATAATCACGGTTTGGCATACCCAAGCCCCCCTGGTCCAGTTTATAAGCCATCATTTCACTGTTCTTATCATCCTGGGCAACGTAATCTCCGAAAAGACAATTAACTCCTTTTGTTTTCAGCGCGGCAGCCACCCTGAGGAGACCCGTTGTATTTTGAATAGCATTTATTGTATCAAGGTCATTTTTTAAAGGAGAGATTCCGGCTTTATTAAGGGCCATAGTATCCATGGCACTTTGCCAAAAATCCCCGATCTTTTGTGAAACCGTACCATCTGCAGCTTTTGCAGTTACAGCCTCCTCATTTATTTTTTGCAGGCGTTTATATATCTCTTCCTGCACTAAATCTCCTATTCCCCAGCCACTTTCCGATGCAGGAATCGGATTTTCTTTTATCCATCCACCATTGGCATATTCAAAAAAATCCTGTGCCGGGCTAACGGTAGTATCCAAATGAGATGCCAGCAGATCAACCACAGGCTTGCCGGTTGTATTATTATTACTACCAGGTTTACAGGCATACATACTCACGCATACGAGAACAAAAACCATTACTTTTTTCATTCAGTAATATTTTAATTCTTAAATGTAAGAATGATTTATAAAACAGTATTTTTTTTTGATGAATGGAAATCGAACTCCGCCGCAACAACGATCTCTGTAAGAATGAATAATTCAAAATTATTAAAAATGTTATTTCCCGAAATTGAATTTTATCTGCCATTTGCGTGTAACCCAAAGTCATATTTATTGTTGTTAAAAAAACTTTAAATCATTAAATATTATTTAAACGGGATACGTAATCTTTCTTAATACGCTACGTTTATATTTCGAAAACTACTCCATGAGCCGCTACTGTTTATTAATTGCTTTGTGCTTATGTTCTCTTTTTATAAAAGCACAATCTCCCAAAAAGCAATTGGCGGCCCAGCGTACAACATCGGTCATTAAGATTGATGGTAACCTCGATGAACAAGCCTGGAAAAATGCTACTGCTGCAAAAGATTTTATTGAATCGAGACCGGGTTTCGGAAAACCTGAGGACCCTAAAACAAAAACAGTTGTTTATATTTTATACGATAACTCTTCGGTATATGTGGGAGGTTATTGTTATGAACGTGCCAAGGATAGTATCTCAAAAGAGCTGGTTGGGAGAGATGCTGAATATATGCTGTCTGTTTGCTCGGGCATATTCTTTATGGCAAAGTCAGGCATACCCGATGGCAAAATGGCCACTACACATTACCTTGCCATGAATAGCCTGGTCACGAAATATCCGCGTATTACGGCCCTCAAGGGAAAACGTTTTGTTGACAACGGCAGGATTATCACTACGGAAGGCATTTTCGCAGGCATCGATGGGGCACTCTATCTTGTGGAAAAAATGTTCGATAAGAATGCTTCGAAGGATATTGCAGAGTATATGATGTACAACTGGAAACCTGAGTCATTCGATGTATACATCAAACAATAATGTGTAAGCCTTACTACATAATTTCATAGCCGGGGATGCGCTTTAATTATGTACTTTTAAGGATACTTTAAATTTAATTTTAATGAGCAATCCCCCAGTTAAAAATTTTAGTGAAACTGCTGCAATTCCAACTTCAATCGCACCCTGGTTGTCGGTTTCAAATGGTGAGAAGGCAGTCAGCTTTTACAAGTCTGCATTTGGAGCGACTGAAGTTTACAGGTTAGAAGTGCCCGGTGGAGGTCTGGTCGCAAGGCTTTCTGTCGATGGTGCGGAATTTTGGTTAAGTGGCGAATCATCTGCCGATAGTAGTTCAATTCCTGGTTCACCACCAGATGGTGCTATCAGGATGATTTTAACAGTATCTGATCCGGATGCTCTTTTTGATAAGGCACTGCAAGCCGGAGCATCGCAGGTCTTCGGTGTAGGCGAAGAGCATGGCTGGAGATTGGGGCGCCTGGAAGATCCTTTTGGACATCATTGGGAGATCGGCCACCCACTTATCAATTAGCAGAACTTTAAGGTCAATCCATTATTACAATTAAATAACTGTATTGCTGGTAACAACCATAATGTCCCAGGTTATCAATTATTAAAGTTGCTTCAACAATTGGTTTCCGAAATTTTCGTAGTCAGCATTTTTAGCTTCTTTGGCGAGTTCAACTGTTTTCAATGCACTTGCTTTTGCACCTTCTTTGTCACCCATATCCCGTTGGATTTTTGCTTTTTGTAAAAACAGGAAAAAGGCTTTTGGATTTTCAGCGGTTGCCTTATTTATATTTTCCAAAGCCTTTGCATAATTCTTATCGTATTCATAGTAGAAAGTTGCAGCCTGGGAATATGGCTTTTTGTCGCCTTGCAATGCAGTTTCCAATTGAGCGCGTATCCGTTCTTTAATATTGGTGTTAATAGGTACAGTTACATCAGTGTTCCCCCACCTTAAATGCAGTTCACAACTTTCATTTTTTACATTGGTAAACTGCATAGTAAAAGTTTCGATTTTGTCTTTTATAACAGTAACCGGGGCTTTAACATGAACAACGTCATCACTTTCTTTAAAACCCTCAGAACCGGGATACGTACTGCCTTTGCTCAGAACAACATCCCATTGAGCCTGGTTTGGAATGGAGTATATAACATAACTGCCGCTGTCAAGCGTTTTGCCCCCAATAGATACAGCATCTGTGAAATGAATTTTGGTGGCTGCATTTGCACCGGTTCTCCATGGCTTGCCTAGTGGAACCAATTCACTATTCTCGCCAAAGAGCCGGCGGCCCTTAATACCCGGACGACTATAAGTCAGTTCTATTTTACCCAGCCCAAAATCCTGTATGATCGTTTGAGTGGTGCTTGGCGCAGGCATGCTTACCTGGGCGTGCGCCACATTGAATAAGTTAAGAGCAATGAAAGCTATTATTAAGAAATTTTTCATAATGATAATTTGTGCAAACGTAACGAAAGTAAAAGAAACTCCGACACGAAATGTTGTGAGACACAAATGAATGCGTTTTTGTTGTTAACCCTTATTATCCGCATTAAATAATTGCGGAAGATAACCTGGTGTCATGTCAACTGTATTCCGTCGTTTAGTTTATAAAGGATCCGGTAGCTATCACCTGTGTATCGTTTTGCGTCCTTTTATTTGTGGCATAACACTAAGTAAGAAGGATTAAGAATTTTCATAAGCCAATTTCATAAATTCTATTACTTCTTCATTCACATCTTCCTTATAAAGCATTCGAAAATGATGGTTAAATTGTTCATCGCCCGGCACCTGCGCTATCTTTTGGAAACATAAATTATCAGGATACGGCTTGTTAAAGGGGAACACAACATTAATAAAATTTCTACCCGGTTGGGTTACCCAGGCAATACGTTTATGAGCATTCGCTATACCTATCATGGTTTTAGCGGGATGCAAAGTTATTGCACCCAACTTTCTGTATTCCGCAATAAAGTGATGAAACAGTGCCAGTGTTACCGAAGACTTTCCGTCCAAAAAATCCTGAACAGTTGCATTCTTTTTAGTATCCATATTTTATTTATTTTTTGGCCAACCCAGGCTGCACGTTACGAAAGTTTAACATACCTCTTATAAAATTGACGAGGTACTTTTTTAAATTTGCCCGTCTAACTATAATTGAAATTTATATGAAAAAATTTATACTTCTTTATTTTATTTTTCTATCTGTTTCAGCGTTTTCGCAAGACGACAATAATCCTTCCCATAGTAATTTTTCACGGAGACAAGGTTGAAGTTATTTATTACCAATCTTCGCTTAAATTAAAAAAATTACTTAAAGCAAATGATACATTAATTATTTTACCGGGACAAGGGCATAATGGAATGAGCGATAACCCGGATTATATTACTGAAATAAAAAAAATATTAAGAGAATAAGAGAAAAGAATCATTAAGAATTGACCTTATGCCTAAACTATATTGATTTAAAAACTGAATTATTAATTGTACAAAAAAGGCATAAACAACAGGGAACTGCATTCCAATAGGATCTTATCAATGCAGGCTACGCTATTTTTTTTGTTGGATTGGGAAACCGTTCACTTTATGATACACAAAAGTTTGCCCACCTGTTAATGTTCCCCCATCCTGCTCATTCTGTATAACCCTGAGAACTCCGCCGATTGGTTTTTCTTCGACAGCATATTCTGCCTTTAAATTCAGTATTTCTCCCGGCTGCAGAAAAATATTTTCTATCCCGCTTTTTATATCTGACACGTTAAATATCCCATTGGCTGATTTTTGAACAGAATCGTGGTTATATTCTGTGTTGTTCAATTTTTTAAGCGCTGCGCCTTTCGCAGTTACCAATAATTTACCCGTGCCCAGTTCCATAAGCTCTCCATCAGAATTCAATAGTTCAAAACACACCCGGGCCTTCATAACCAAGTCTGTATAGTTTGCTATTATAATACCTCCGCCAATTTTTATCTTTTTTGTCGGAGGGGTAACGATATGAATGTTTCGCCAGCCTACCTTGTTATTATGTAAAGCATTTTTTACAATTTGATTGCTGATTTCAGGAAACGTCATACCAAAGGGGTAAATAGCTGAACTTTCGATACGCGCGAGAAGGCAAAAATGTCCATCTTTAATGGTGTAATCTGATGGGTTCGGTGTTGTCCATCCAACACCTCCGAAGTCTGCAATAAAAGTATCACCTGCCGCAATTGAAGGCAATGTTTCTTCCGCGATTGATCCTCCCATTGGTTTGGTTGTTCCGGGATCATTTATACTACCGTCCCAGGGAGCCGGCCAAAATAAGCCGGTACTTGCTTTGGCCCAATACAGTTTTAATACTTCTGTTCCGGTGGAAGCAGTCATACCTGGATTATGTACCCTTACATAAACAAAGCCAGTCTTCCCGCCGGTGATAGTATCACTTAAACCCTTCCCAGGCAGGTTACCATCTGCAGCCTTTCTAATCCAGATATCCGGGCTTTGCCAGGGCTGGCTGGTTATTATATTTGGTTCGGTGCCATCATCAGCGATCTCATCCCGGATATGTAAAAATGGTTGAACGAATGAGCCTCCTCCATTTCCGGGATAAGTAGTGTGAATGCCGCTGGGTATAAAGTTGACGTTGGTAAATGGAGTATTGACGTCCCATTCCCAAATCGTGCCGCTGGTAGTAAAATCGCTACCCTGGTTTTGACCCTGGTCATTTATGTAAATAGTGCTCTCTTCAAATGAAAGGCCTCCAGGCTTGCCGGCAGGGATATATTTTATATCAGTTTCTTCAACAGGCACCGTGGGTGTGTGTTCTGCACCCGCCAACATGGTATCAATCCACCCGGCAGTGATTTTTACAAGGGTGCCTTCACCGGCATTATTTGTTAAAGCAAAATCATTATTATTTCCAAGCCATAAGTTACCGGAAGG
>JBDTZL010000314.1:0-8252 GCA_040005125.1 Ginsengibacter sp. | reverse complement strand
TAATTAACGGTTTCACTAATATGAAACCGTTTTTAATTTGCGAAGGATAATTTAATAAATTTATTTGGGAGTTATATTCTTTTCAATAGCTCCTCTTATCTCATAAACACTATCTACAACATACTTCTGCATCCCACGCCAGGGTAAAGTACCAAAATATTCGATGTAATGAACTTCCACCTCCTTCCCTGCATTATTTAGCAAGGTTTGTGCGACACTTTCTTTAGTTACGCTGAAAGCAAATTCATTGCTTTGTATATTTTCCTTAAATCCACTCTGGATAATTTTCCCTTCGTAGGTTTTGAAGATATATCCTTTTTTCATAAAGGTATTTAGCGTACCGGCTTTTGTACCGGTGCCGAACTCCCAGTAATAATGTAAATAGAAAAAAATTCCTAAGCCAAGGATAATAATAATGGTTACATTCCTGAAAATTTGGCGCCCCTTCATAGAAATATTTTGTTGAAAGATAACAAAAAAGTAATAAGAGTATGCTCAACTAAATTTCATCCCGCACCAATCTCCGGCTTAATGCTTTTCCGGGAAATTAGTAGTATTATTTTTCATCTATAATGAGGGTTCAGGATGTGGGTTTTGAATTTCGCCGGGCCTGTGTTTATATTTAAATACCAATGGAAAAACGATGCCCAGTACCAGGGCATAACCTGCAAAAGTAAACCATATACTTTGCCAGTTACTCACTAAAACCGGATCTCTGATAAGGTGCCCTGCCTCTATAACTTTATCCTTTACCTGGTCCAGTAACCATGGGTTGTCGCGATTGATCTTAACTGCCTGGCACAATAAGTCAAGATCATAATACTTTTTTGTAAAATAATCAACCACCAAACCGGCGCCATAGCCTCCGCACATTGCCCCCACACCATTTGTCATAAACATAAATAAGCCCTGGGCACTTGCCCTGATATTCAACGGTGCTTCATTTTCTACGAATAAAGAACCCGAAATATTAAAAAAATCAAAAGCCATCCCGTAAATAATCATCGATGCGATCAATGCAGCCAGTCCCGGTACGCTACCCGGGTTCCCAATACCAAATAAACCAAACCTGAATACCCAGGCAAACATACTCATCAGCATTACTTTCCTGATACCAAATCTTCTTAAAAAGAAAGGTATTGCCAGTATAAAAAGCGATTCCGATATCTGTGAAATTGAAAGCGTAAAAAGTTTATGATTTACAACGAATGAATCCGGAGACGTTGGTTTAAAACTCTCCAGGAAGGAACTGCCGAAAGCATTGGTGATTTGCAATGCCGCTCCCAGGAACATAGCAAACCAAAAGAAAATGAACATCTTTTTCTGTTTGAATAACACAAAAGCATCCAGCCCCAGTGAAGAAAGAAATGATTTGATTTTATTCGATTTCACCGGCGGACATGATGGCATTGTAAATGCATAGATTCCCAAAACCAATGCAGAGGCAGCGCTAAAAATTAACTGCGTGTTGGTAGCGTCCCAGTTACAGATATCAACTATCCACATTGCTGCAATAAACCCAACAGTACCCCAAACTCTTATTGGAGGAAAATCTTTTACAATATCAAATGCCTTTTGTTCCAGTATTATATAAGAAACCGTATTATTCAATGCGATTGTTGGCATATAGAACATAGAGTTTAAAAGCATTACCCAAAAAAACATATCAGGGCTGGTAACGGCAGATGCCCATATTAACATGCATGCACCGAGAATATGACAAAGCCCTAAAACCCTTTCAGCATTTATCCATTTATCAGCTATGATACCCATTAACGCGGGCATAAATAATGATGCAATACCCAGCGTAGAAAATACTGCACCAATCTGGGCGCCTGTAAAATGTAATGTGCCTCCTAAATAATTGCCGATTGAAATTAACCATGATCCCCAAATGAAAAACTCTAAAAAATTCATAATGATAAGACGCAACCTGACATTCATTATATTTCGTTTTAGTTAAAATTGGCTAAGCAATTTTTATTTTAAAATCGCCGATAGTTTAGTTCAAATAATGAAATGTTGTATTCATTTGAATTTAATTATTTTGAAAGATAAGGGATTTGTCAAATAATTTTCATCATGAAGGTTTTAAAAATTAGTCATAATTTAGTACCCTAAATTATTTACCAAAAGCTTGTTTCTCAAAAAACATTTCTAAATCAACTGCATTGAAAAAATCTACTTTACTTTTTGTGGTGCTATCATTCTTTTGCCTTGTTACCTCTGCTCAATCGAAAGCCCGTTCCTTAATTACCAAAAGACAACGCTGTCTTACTATGGAATATATGGAAGAGGCGATAAAGAAGGATCCAACACTTCCGGAAAAATGGAAAATAGAAGGTGAAAAACAATACAACGCCTATTTACAACGCCGGGCTGCCGGCAGGGCTGAAAGACCAACAGCCACCCAAATTATTGTTCCCATAGTTTTCCATCTTGTAGATTCTGCCCAAAGACTTGCCGGGATAACCGACAGGGATGTTTATGAACAGGTGGAAGAACTTAACAAGGATTATGGCGGTAATAAAGCTGATTTTTATAAAGATGTGATCCCTTCGGAAATAACAGGAAGAATAGGAAGAGTTTCTATAAAATTTGTATTAGCAAGGCGTACACCTGACGGCGCTCTTACTACAGGTATTGAACGACGTGCAATTATTACCCCCGATCATATAAGTATCAAAGCAAATGTAACAGGTGGCCTGGATGCATGGGATACAAGTAGGTATGTAAATGTATGGGCAGGCACATTCAGTGGCGCCGATAACGGACTGTTGGGAATTGCCACGTTCCCCTTTACAACTGATGGAGGTCCCCAGGGTGTGGTCATAGGCATCTCTACATTACCTTTCACAAGCCCTACGGCCCGTGGGTATTATCCTGACTACTCTGAGGGTGCTACCCTTTCACATGAGCTGGGCCATTATTTTTATCTCTTCCATACTTTTGGAGACCAGACTGTTTGTAACAATGCTGATTTCAGGTTGCAGGATGGGTGGCCACTTCCTACAGGCGACGGGCCTGAAGGTGATGACACTCCCGATGAAAGAGCCGGACCAGGTAATGCTTATTTTGGTAACCCCAGTGAAAATTATAATGATGGCTGTACCACGTTGCCTTTTGGAATTATGTATGGAAGCTTTATGAATTATTTTGATGACCGTGCGCTGTTTATGTTCTCAAACGGCTCTAGAAAAAGAGTTGAAGATTGCATTAATTTATACAGGCCTGGTTTACTCACATCTGATGGCGCTACCCCTCCGGTTGATGTTACAGACGCATTTATGGTAAATGTTACTCCCCGGGGTACACCTGAACGCCCGGCATACATAGTAAATAATACTCCGTTTACTGCGAAAGTTCGTAATACCGGTACCGGTAATTTAACCACTGTTACAGTAAATGTGAGCCTTGACGGATTAGATGTTGCGCCTATAGTATTTCCATTGGGGCTAACCCCGGGAGAAGATACGACATTAAACCTGGCCCCTTTAGCAGCGGTCCCGGGTTTTCATACTTTAAGAGTATCTACTTCTGCCCCAAATGGCACTATAGATGCTTTTTCTGATAATGATTCATTGGTATCTTTCATTTTTATCCAGGCAGGCGCGGCCACGTTACCATTTGCAGAAGATTTTACCTCAGCTACTTTTCCACCTGCAGGCTGGCAAGTCTGGAACCCAAATGGAGGTACGCTTACCTGGGAGCATGATGATGTGTCAGGCTTCACTGCTGCAGGAGCTGCCACAGTCCAAAACTACGATTACCAGGCTTTGGGAGAATTGGACGATTTAATTACCCCCGCTATTGATTTAGGTACATTTGATTCGGCCTCACTTTCCTTCGCAGTAGCCCATGCGGTATTTGATGTTACCGATGTATCTGAGTGGGATGGACTTGAAGTGTACGTGTCCGCAGATGGCGGAATAACTTACAATCTTGCTTATAAAAAGACCGGCAACCAATTGAAAACGATGGTGGCTGCAGATGGGGATCCTTTTACAGCCGCACCCGGCCAGACTGACCTATGGAGAACAGAAAAAATAAACTTAACGCCATACCTCATTCCAGGTAAAAAAATGTTGGTCAAATTCCGCAACACTACTGCTTTTGGTAATAACCTTTATATCGATGACATTTCTATTTCAGGTGGAAATTTATTTAACAGGGATGCATACCCAATTAGTATATCGGGATTACCCGCGTTGAATTGTACTAATACTATTTCACCCGTTGTATTTTTTGCAACCAATGGTATAGATACTTTAAAAACATTGGTATTTAATTATCAAATAGATAATGGCGCCTTAAGTACTTTTAACTGGACCGGATCTTTAACAAAAAGCCAGACTTCCCAGGTTGCGTTTGATCCTATAACAGGAATAGCCCCTGGAAATCATGTCCTCACTGTTTATACTTCCAGCCCTAACGGGTTAGCGGACCAGAATCCTTCAAATGACACCACCCGCCAGGCGTTCTCTATAATAACTACGGTACCTGCTCCTGTTTCTGAAGGATTTGAATCAACTACCTTCCCCCCGGTTAACTGGGTGCTGGATAATCCTGATGGATCAATAACATGGGAACGAGCAACTTCAAGAGCCAAAACAGGTGTTGGTTCTATGGTAATCCGGAATTTCGATTATCCAACGGCAAATACTACCGACAGATTTGTTTCACCAATAGTTTCCCTCGCTTCCGTTACTTACGATTCGATCTTTGTTTCTTTCGATTATGCTTCTGCACAAGGGGCACACTACCCTGGGAGTACCAATTCACTTCTCGATACACTTGAAGTACAAGTAACAGCGGATTGTGGTCAAACGGTTACCTCAATCTGGAAGAAATGGGGTGAAGAACTTCAAACTATAAATGATCCCAACAATACAAGCGGATCGAGATTTGCACCGAACCAGGGCCAATGGAAGAATGTAAATCTTTATCTCGACCCTATCATAAACAACAAAGATTTCCAGGTTTATTTTGTTGCAAAAAGCAACCACCAAAATGACCTGTACATTGACAACATAAATATTTATACCAAAGTTCTTCCAAAAAGACTCAAAGACCAGGGTTACCTCATTTATCCAAATCCGTTTAAAAATTCATTAATCATACGTAATTACAGGGTTCCAACGTCACTGCAAAGTGTATTAATTTATAATTCAGTGGGGCAGCTTGTATGGGTTAAAGACCTCAATGGAACCGGCAATACAGAAATGACGGTTGACCTTAGCAATCTTGCCGCGGGTGTGTACATTGTCAAATTGAAATATCTTGAGAAAATTGTTGTTGAAAGAATAGTAAAACAGTAATATTCAGATAAAAAAAATAATCACGAAGCAAAAGAGGCTGTCCAGAGGATCAGTCTCTTTTGTTTTACATATCCTCCTGGAGTAACTTTGCAACATGACTACAGTAAATAAAGACGAAGCACTTTCGGCTCTTTTAACCTCATTTGAAGAGGGAAAGCATTTTAAGAAAATTGCTGAAAAAATTATAACCAATCAAAGGATAAGCGATGAAGATGGCCTGTTGCTTTTTGAAAAAGCGAGCCTCGGGCTTGCAGCGACATTCGCTAATTACATCAGGGAAAAAAAACACGGAGACTTCACTTATTTCAACAGGAACTTTCATATAGAGCCTACAAATGTGTGTGTGTTTTCATGTAAGTTTTGTTCATATTCACGGTTGTATGCCCACAGGGATGAGGGCTGGCAATTGAGCATGGAACAAATGATGGATATTGTAAAAAGCTATGACGGTAAACCCATCACCGAGGTTCATATTGTTGGTGGAGTTCATCCTAAAATGGATCTTGACTTTTTCTGTAATCTTATCGCTAAGATAAAAGAGCACAGGCCCGGCCTTCACATAAAAGGATTCACCGCTGTTGAACTGGATTACATGTTTAGGAAAGCCGGGCTTTCCATAGCAGAAGGCATGGCCAAACTCAAAAATGCCGGGCTGCAGTCATTACCAGGAGGAGGGGCAGAAATATTTGATGAAGAAATAAGACAACAGATAAGCGCCGATAAAGTGGATGCTGAGGGATGGTTAAAAATCCATGAAGAGGCGCATAAACTTGGCATGCATACCAATGCTACCATACTTTATGGCCATATAGAAAATTATGCTCACCGTATTGATCACATGAGCAGGTTGCGTAATTTGCAGGATATCACCCACGGCTTCAATACTTTTATTCCGCTTAAATTCAGGAATCAAAATAACGACATGAGTAATGTGCCGGAATCTTCCGTTCCGGAAGATATGAAGATGTATGCAGTGGCAAGAATTTACATGGACAACTTCCCGCATCTCAAAGCATACTGGCCCATGCTTGGCAGGCAGAATGCCCAGCTTTCATTGTCGTTTGGAGTAAATGATATTGACGGAACGATTGATGATTCAACAAAAATTTATTCCATGGCAGGCAGCGAAGAACAAACACCGTCAATGAGCACACAGGAACTGGTAACACTTATTAAGCAGGCAAAACGTATACCTGTTGAGAGAGATACTTTGTATAATGTTGTAAAAGATTATAGCTTGACGGAAGAGAGGGAATTTGATGCGGCTTTGAATTAATTAAACAGAAATTAATAACCGAAGGAAGGATTCAGCATTTTAAATCAAATACCCTTTGGGCTTTGGGCTGCTCTTTAGTCAATTAATTATATTTGTTTTATGAAGACTTTAGTTATAACTCCAAAAGATGACCGTGAATTTAAATTCCTCGCCGACTTGTTAAAAAAACTTGGAATCGGTTCGTCAACATTAACGCAGGAGGATCTTGAGGATATTGGCATGTCCAAACTTATGCGTGGGGTTGATAAAACCAAAAAAGCCAGCCGTGCTGAAATTGTGAAAAAGTTGACAGCCGGATGAAAGTCGAATTTTTAAAGAAATTTTCAAAGGATATTGATGGGCTGAATTTAAAACCTGTCAAACAAGCCATGATGCGCCTGATAGAACTTATGGAAGCTGTTGACAGCCTTGAAAAGATTCCAAATACAAAGAAATTAACGGGTCATAAAACAGCTTACAGAACCAGGATAGGCGATTATAGATTAGGCTTCTTCCTGGAAAAATCAACAATACTTTTAGCACGATTTGTGCATCGAAAAGATATCTATAAAGTTTTCCCTTAGAGTTTTGCTCTAAACATTCTTTATATAAAAGTGAAAACCAAACACCCCGCAATGAGCATTCAGGAATTGATAACTCTTATTAAACAGGCAAAACGCATAGCTGTCGAAAGAGGTACTTTGTATAATGTTATAAAAGATTATAGCTTATAAACAGAAAAAGAATTTAATTCGGCCGTAAATTGAAAGTGATAACACGAATCTTATAACGAATTACACTACGTGGCTTTTTGTAATTAATGAATACGTATGGTTACTTAAAACTAATCCCAAGTGTTCAGACTAAATATTGACTCCTGCTTATTAATATCAAATATGTATCTGGTTTTGAATTTCAATAGTGTAATTCGTGCTTAATAATTCGTTCTATAAAATGCAACCCACGATATTTGAAATATTGCCAACGGGACTTATGGACGCGTACCGCGATAGCATAGCTGAAACTTATTTAAAATCATTTGAGCAGTTGGAAGAAAGTGAATTGTCCATAGATACTTTTAGTTTTTACACTTCTGTATCAGCGGTTTTTTCATCAAAAATTGAAGGAGAAAATATAGAATTGGATTCTTATGTAAAACATAAGCGGTTTGGCATAGAATTTTTGCCCGATTACACCCAGAAAATCGATGACTTATATAATGCTTATCAATTTGCAAAAACAGCCATGTGCAATAAAGACAATGTTCATTTGGCCCACAAGATGCTCACAAGGCATATACTGCCGGAAAACAAGCAGGGCACATTAAGAACCGGCAATATGTATGTAACTACGCCCGATGGGAAAATCGAATATGTTGCCGCTTCTCCTTTTTCACTAAAAGCAGAACTAGAAAAACTTTTTAATGACCTTGAAACTTTAATGAGCAGGAAATTATCGCTTCAGGAAATATTTTTCTTTGCCTCGTTGCTGCATTTGGTTTTTGTAAAAATTCATCCTTTTGACGATGGCAATGGTAGGATTTCCAGGCTTATTGAAAAATGGTTTTTATCTGAGAAGCTTGGCGAAAAAGCATGGCTGATACAATCGGAAAAAAATTATTACCTGAATCATCAAACATATTATAAAAATATCCGCCTTTTAGGGCTGGAATATGAAAC
>JBDTZL010000169.1:0-8258 GCA_040005125.1 Ginsengibacter sp. | reverse complement strand
TCGCCTCATCAACACATTATCAATCTGGTTGAAAAGGAAATCCGGTTTCATGGTACGCCAATGAGGGATATTGATGAGCTCTACATAATTGTTTAAACGTGCCCTTATAAAATCATACTGTGTTTGCTCGGGCATGTTTAAACATACCACCCACCCTCCGGCATCCACCACATCTTCATGCCATTCTTCATAATAACTATCATCGCTGCTATGAAAGTTGAGAACATTCTCCGCGATTAAAATGAATTTAATTATCCCCTGCCTCATAAATTCATCAATAACATCACGCTTCAGGCTCATAATGTCATTTTCAATGGCATCGTTCCATTCACCTATCAGTTCAATAATAGCATACTGCTCCTGGTAGTCGGCCATCAATACTTTAAGGTATAATGTTGCACTGCCAAAATCATCCCACAGAGGATGTATATAATAGTTATACACCGTTTGTGTATAGGCAAATTCACTGTATTCCCTCCCATAAAACGGGGAGCGCTCATCATTCTCTGATGTATATAAATATTGCCAGTTATCGTATGGTTCTATATTCTGCATTCCGGGAAATTTTTCTCAGCTATTCAACCATAAAAATAGTTTCTTTTCTCTCCTGCAAAAATAGTTACATCTGTTGCTTTTGCAAATGATTTATAGGATATAATTATAATAAAAAGGCCGCTCTGTAAAGAACGGCCTTTGTAAATATACAGCCCTATATTATTTTATTCAATTACGAGCTTATCAGAAAAAATTGATTTGTTGGCGGCGTCTGTTATCTTGATCATATACACCCCCGCAGCCTGCCTGGTACGCATTTGAAAATTCTCAACCTGTCCTGCGCCTTTAATATAAACATCTTTGCTGTCGATAAAACGACCCTGTAAATCGGTAAGCGCAATTTTATATTTACCTGAAGCATTGCCATCAAAAGTGATTTTTATCTGGCCATTACTTACCGGATTTGGATATATTGAAATCAGCCTGTTTCCAATTACTTCAATATTGTTAAGTGTTGGCACACCAACGCTGTTTTGTTTCTGATCCTGGTGAAGCAGGTTACCACTTGCAAGATCGGAAGCATTGTAAACCTGGCCCTGTGTGTTTAATTTAGTTGCAGAAAGGTCCTTCATATTTACACTGTAGAAACCTTCGAAAGTATTGGCGCTGCTGATGATAACGCTGTTATCATTAATTACAGCGGCTCCATTTACAGTGTAAGAAGGTGATAAATTGGTTACAGTTCCTTTATAGGTTGCTATTCTTGTTTCAGGGCTAATTAGAAAAACATTGCGGCTCGCGCTGAAGAGATATAAGCTTCCAAAAGCATCTGCAATTATATCGCCGCCCCAGCTGCTGCACCTGTTATGAACAGAAATTCCATTGTTTGACTCTGCATCAACAAGATTTCCCAAATCAGAAATGATCGTTTTACTTCCGGTAGTAAAACGAATGAGGTGATTGCCATCATTGGTGAGTGCATAGCCATTACCATCGGCCCCGATGGTCATACGGGTAATATTTAATGACTCGTCATTATAGTCAACGTTATTTATCAGAGTTTTTTGAATAGTAAAAAAAGAAGGCGTTCCATTGCCGGCCCTCAGGTCGAGCCACACAAGTTGCCCTGTACGCATTGTGGCAAAAAATAATTTGTCATGTCTTTTATCGTAAGCAACCGCCGCACTCATCAGCATCGTAGGAGAAGGATTATTAAGAGCAATTTTATTTGCAGAAACAGCCACGTCATTTTGCTGAAAGGTTGCCGGATTTCCTTTTAATGTAAACTGATCAACAGTTTTCCTGGTTTCTGCATCAACAAAGGAAAATTTTGTTTTCCCGTTTTCAAAAAGTGTGGCACTCGTATTACCGGAAGCCATATCAATGACCCGGATATCTGTCCAGTTAAAATTTGCATTAGCCTGGCCGGTTATGGCAAAAGCACGGCTGCTTTCCTGTGAAAATCCTGTGAAAAAAATAACCGAAAAAAAAAGTAAAAGTAAAAATTTAAGTTTCATAGCGGGAAGTTTAGTTGGTTAACGATTGTAAATTGTTCCGTAAATTTAAGAAAATAATCCTTATTTATTATTTGTAATTGTCAATTGCCTTTTTTACGCTTCCATATTTCAGTAATAATTCCTTCGCTGCAGACTTGTCTGTTATACCGGACCTTTCCATAAGCATTTCAATACCCCTGTTTACCAGTTTTTCATTGGTGAGTTGCATATTTACCATTTTATTATCCTCTACCCTCCCGATCTGTATCATGGCTGTAGTGGAAATCATATTTAAAACCATTTTCTGGGCCGTACCGCTTTTCATACGGGTACTACCGGTAACAAACTCCGGCCCCACAATTACTTCGATCGGGAAATCGGCGTAAAAACTTAAGGGTGAGTCCGGATTGCAGGATATACTTCCTGTTGTGATACCTTTTTTCCTGCATTTTTGTAATGCGCCGATAACATAAGGCGTAGTTCCGCTGGAAGCTATGCCAATTACAACATCTGCCTTGCTAACTTTGTGCGCCAGCAGATCTTTCCATCCTTTTTCGGTATCATCCTCGGCAAGTTCAACCGAATTGGTGATAGCCTTACTCCCCCCGGCAATGATCCCTACAACAAGAGATGGAGGAACTCCATACGTAGGCGGACATTCACTTGCATCTAAAATACCGAGCCTGCCACTGGTTCCGGCCCCAATGTAAAAGAGCCTGCCTCCCGCAAGCATTTTATCTGCCAATTCATTTATAAGGGTTTCAATTTGTGGCAGTGCTTTTTCAACAGCATCAGCTACCTTTTTATCTTCGTTATTAATACCTGCAATAATTTCGGCAACGGACATTTTTTCAAGGTGCCTGTATTGAGAAGACTGTTCAGTAATTTTTATGAAAGACATAATAACCAATTTGCCTTCAAAACTATTACAACAATTTTGGAAATATTAGTAATATAATTATAGAAATGATGATTTGAGTATTATTTTAAGGCTCAGGTATGTAAGATTACCAGCTTTTATCTCTTGCTTTAGTCCTTACCTTCAGTATTTTATCCAATATTCCAAAGAAATACCCTGGAATAACTTTGCCCCGTCACATTACTTTTCAATGAAATCAATGCCAATCTTAAAAAACCAGGTAATGAAAAAGATCAATCAATTTTTTGCAAACATCATTTACATTTTCCTTTTGCTGATTTGTACCAACATCGAGGCACAGGATAACCAGGGTAATTGGGTTTCTTATTCTCAGAAAATCTCAACAAAAGGTTATGAAGGCCATCGCTTCCGGTTGCAGGGGCTCGTAAAATCTGAAACAGCAGATGATAGTGCTTCCGCGGGACTTTGGGCAAGGGTTGATAAAGAACAGGGATATGGCTTTTTTGACAATATGGGTGATCGCCCTGTACGCAGCAATGAGTGGAAGAAATATGCTGTTGAAGGCAAAATAGACACAGGTGGATATCAAATCGCTTTCGGCGCATTGTGTTTATATAACGGCAAATTTTATTTTGATGATATCAGGCTGGATATTGAAACCGAAAAGGGCAAATGGAAAAATGTTTTTACAGAAGATTTTGAAAATGGGGAAAATGATCTTGAGCAGGGGATTCAGGGATGGAACTCGGGTTTCAATACAAACTACAAGAGTGATGTTGTAAACGGCCAGGGAGCACAGGGTAATAAATTCTTTGTGATTGAAGGTAGCAATGTTCCCAATTATGGCGTTAATAACAAGGCAGGTAAGTTTGCTGACGTGAATGGTATAAAACTGTATTACGAGATTTACGGGCAGGGCGCACCGTTAGTAGTACTACATGGAAACGGGGGATCGATACAAAGCGCCTCAGCATTTTATCCCGATCTTATGAAAAACTATAAAGTTATTGCTATTGACAGCCGGGCCCAGGGCAGGTCTACAGATACAGATAAACCTTTAACATATGACCAGATGGCCTCTGATGTTAATGGACTTTTAGATCAATTAAAAATTGATTCCGTTTTTATCTGGGGACAAAGTGATGGCGCCATACTGGGCCTGCTCCTGGCGATGGACTATCCTAAGAAAGTTAAAAGGGTGCTGGCTTTTGGCGCCAATATTCAACCCGATAGCCTGGCACTTTTTCCATGGGCAATAGCATCTAGCGAAAAAATAGTAAAAGGAAACGGCTCGCCAAATGAAAAAAAGTTAAACCAGCTAATGCTTGACTATCCTGATATTCCTTACACAAAGCTTTCACACATAAAAGCGCCTGTCTTAATTATGTCGGGAGACAGGGATGTTATAAGGCCTGAGCATACACTAAAACTTTTTCAGAATATTCCCAACTCGCAATTATGCATAATACCCGGGGCCACGCATGGCGCGGCATGGGAGAAAAAAGACCTGTTTTTGATAATAATGAACGATTTTTTTAATAAGCCATTTAAAATCCCCGACACCGCGGACTGGTTTAAATGATAATACTTTTTGTGCAAAGTGACAATAGCCATAATGCCAGCAGAGATACAAAATGTTGTTAAACTTAAAACAGCTTTGTTTCGTTTACTTCGTTACAGTAATTTACAGCCATTGTATTCTATACATGAAAAAATATGGCAAAAAAAATGAGACAAATTATACCTGCTGCATTTATTTTTCTTTTTTCATCTCTCCAGGCAGCAGCGCAAAATATTGATTCTACGATTGAAAAATATGGCAATGATTACGGACAGGAACGTACTTACCTGCATTTTGATAAGTCCACTTATGTTCCTGGTGAAACGATCTGGTACAAAGCCTACGTCATGAATGGGATCTTCCCCGCAGATGAAAGCAAAACAATGTATATAGACTGGACAGATGATAAAGGGAGCCTGCTTTTACATACAATGATTCCTATTGTTTATGCCGCCGCCGCGGGACAATTTGATATTCCGGCCGGGTATTCCGCAAAATTCATTCACATAAAAGCCTACACGAAATGGATGCTTAATTTTGACTCAGCATTTTTGTATAATAAAGACATCCGCATACTTACCAAAACTTCCGATGCCACCACCCAGAAGAGTGCCGTAATACCTTCTGTACAATTCTTTCCAGAAGGCGGAGATGCCATAGAAGGTGTTAACAATAAAATTGCCTTTAAGGCCAATGATCAATGGGGAAGGCCTGTAAAAATAAAAGGCATTGTACAAAATAACAGCGGCGTTTTCATTGACAGCCTTCGTACTATTCATGATGGTATGGGATACTTTTTTATCAGCCCGAAAAAAGGCGAAAGTTTTACTTCAAAATGGAAAGATTTAAAAGGAACAGAACATACTTCTGCATTGCCACCTGTTAAATCAACAGGGGTTTCCCTTCAGGTAATTATAGCAGGTGATAAAAGAAACTTTGTTATAACTGCAGCACCCGGATCCGTAGGGCAGCCTGGCACGCTGCACCTTATCGGCACTATGTACCAGCACGAGGTTTTTAAACTGGCAAAAGATATTACACAAGGTGATATTAAGGGTACTATCCCCGCTAAAGATTTACCAAGTGGCGTTTTAACCATTACAGTTTTTGACGATCATTGGGTTCCTTTGGCAGAACGCATTACCTACATCAATAACCAGGAATATCTTTTTAATCCTGAAATGACTGTTGAACATTGGGGCCTGAACAAAAGAGCAAAAAATGAAATTCAAATTACTGTTCCGGACAGCCTGCCTTCAACTTTTTCTGTTGCGGTAACTGATGTTGACATTGATGCAGACAGCAGCGATAATATAATTTCTCATCTTTTATTAACCGGGGAAATAAAAGGCCAGGTGTATCATCCTTCCTATTATTTTTCCAATACTTCCGATTCAATAAGCCGCCAGCTTGATCTTGTAATGCTTACTCACGGCTGGCGCAGGTTCAAATGGGATGATGTTACAACCGGGAAATTTCCTAAGATAAATTATCCAAAAGATACCTCCTATCTTACGCTTTCCGGTAAGTTGTACGGTGCGTTGCCATCACAACTTCGGGATGCGGGTGACATCGTTTTAATTCTGAAACAAAAAAACGGGAGTAATAAAATGGTATCGGTACCTGTTAAGCCCAACGGAACATTTAACGATCCATCGCTGGTACTTTTTGATACCACACATATTTACTACCAGCTTTCCAAAGCCAAAGGGCTTGGTGACATTACTGTCAAATTCATGGAAGGCCGCCTTCCTCCGATTAGTTATAGCTCTCCGGCAAATGGCTTTTATTATAATCTGTTTACAGATACTTTGGGAAACTATCGTCATTACCAGCTTGCCGATGAAGCAAAACAGTTATTAAATTTATACAAAGGCAAAGTGTTGGAAACCGTAACGATCAAAGCAAAAACGAAAACGCCCGTTCAAATCCTCGATGAAAAATATGCTTCCGGTTTATTTAGTGGTGGTGACGGCTACCAGTTTGACGTTCTGCATGACACCAGGGCTTTGGGATCTCTTAATATTTTTACATATCTGCAGGGCCAGGTAGCAGGCCTACAGATTAACAGCACCTCCAATCCTCCTTCTTTGCAGTGGAGAGGCGGTTCTCCTCAAATTTACCTTGATGAAATGGAAGCAACTCCCGATATGATTTCTTCTATTCCTGTTTCAGATGTTGCCTATATTAAAGTTTTGCGTCCTCCCTTTATGGGAAGCTCCAACGGGGCCAACGGCGCCATTGCCATTTATACGCGTCGTGGTGACGATGTAAAACTTGCACCGGGCAAGGGATTGGATAACAATACGGTAAGCGGATATACTTCTATACGGGAATTTTATTCGCCCAATTACAGCAGTTTTAATAGTGATAATGATAAAAGAGATGTGCGCACAACCATCTACTGGAATCCGCAGGTTATTACAACCCACGAGAATAACAAAGCCTTGATTACTTTTTACAATACCGATGTGACTAAAGCTTTCAGGGTAATAATTGAAGGAATGACCAAAGATGGCCGGCTGGCACATATTGAAAGTGTCATGGAGTAAATGTTTCATGTACGATGTGCGATGTACGACGTACGAGGTGGAGACCTCAACAATTTAAAGTGTGAGGCGCATGGACATTGGCTCTATACTTACCTGGGGGGAGACCGCAACGTGCGAGGTAGAAGGCCAAAAAAAACAGCATCGTACATCACACCCGTCTATCACCTAATTCTTCGCTGATCTACGATACGGGTTGGTCCAATGGGCTTCACCCATTGTTGGTATATTCCGCCTTTCAGGGCCGGCGGATCATCGCACATCGTACATTGTATTCACATCGTACATTGTATTCACATCGTACATCACACGTCGTATATCGTACATCATATCACACATCGTATGTGGAATGATACCTCACCAATCCTTCCATTGGATTTTTTAAAATATTACCCGGTTGCAACTGGTAGCTATTGCACATTTCAATTAATACATCTTTAAAGCCAAATGCTATCCCGCCCGTAAAATGAACAGGCAGGTTCCAGCTTTCACTGTATTTGTAAATGTGCGTATAAAAAAAATCGTTAAGGCCGTCTTCAATTATATTTTCTATCATATAATGTCCCCTGTTCTCTGCTAAAAAAATTGCAAACGAGGCCAGGTAACGGTTTGGCAGAGTTTGTTTATAAACTGCGGTCAGAATTTCGTTTGAATTGGTAACAAACTTTGCATCGAACCGTGAGCGCAGATCTTCATCAAATGTATTATAGAGATAATACTGAATTACCTTTTTCCCAAGATATGCGCCACTCCCCTCATCTCCTAAAATGAAACCAAGGCCGGGGTTATTCTTTACAATTCGTTTGCCATTATAGTAACATGAACTGGATCCTGTTCCCAAAATGCAGGCGATGCCTTTCTCATTCCCACAAAGCGATTTTGCTGCCCCGGCTATATCAGTGTCAACAAATAACGATGCTGAGGGGAAGCACTTTTTCAAAGCCTTCTTTACCATTTTTACATTTGCAGGGTTTGTACACCCGGTTCCATAATAATAAATTTCTTCAATTGATGATCTTTTCAAAACAGGCAACACTTCCTGCCTGATCACATTTTCCATCTCAATATTATTTATAAAATAAGGGCTCATTCCCTGTGAGGTAAAAATAGTTTTTGCCTTCCCTTTCAAAAGGCACCATTCTGTTTTTGTGGATCCGCTATCTGCAATCAATTTGATGGCTGGCATGTTTATATCGTGTTTATTAAGGAAATTTGCACTTCTTAAAAAATAAAATTAGATAATTAAGAATAGTATGCGCAATAAAAAATTACAGGTT
>JBDTZL010000389.1:0-8325 GCA_040005125.1 Ginsengibacter sp. | reverse complement strand
ATCTGCGGGATACTTCCCAACAGGGCCCGGGGTATCAGGTTTTTTGCAGCTGGAAAATGCGATTACGAATACCGCAACTGGTAAAAGAACTTTGAGTTTCATAAAAAAGTTTTTAATGATTTAATTTTTTATTGTTCCGCATAAAGGTCTCTTTCAAAAAGAGCATTGCATAGCCAGAATGTGTAGTTGGAGGTAAGGGCGTGTAACTATCCCGTTTGACTTTATCGCTGGCGCGCGGGATTGCAAACCGGTGAACAACATCGTACCCCTCGTGGTAAATTGTCAGCAGAAAGTACCACCCGGTGTAACTGAAAGGCTTTTTCTTTCCAATCAGAATTATTATTTATTCCGTCACAAGGTTAGCCAATCTCTTCAAATCCGGTATAAAATGGTTCGGGAATTGTACGGTTTAGGTAACTAAAGTGGACAACCCGGAATTTGCGCGGCTTGTCCATTTTTATTTTGTCCTAATTCTTTTTCCAATTGAATATTAGCGTGGCTGCTTCTTTGAGCCAGGGCGGGTTCGATAAGGGTAAAACCATTAATTTTTTTATCTTTCAACCAGTTTGCCAATTGACTCTTATGTTTGCTACAGGAAGATTGACAATAAAGTTTAGATAATTGTAAAAAAGTAAACTGAGTATTTCTCAAAAAATATTAGATAAAATTTATCAGCCATTCTTTACATCAAAGCAACTGATCGGGGAATGGGATTGGGTTTATCCTTAAGTTATGATATCATTAAAGCACATAAGGGACAAATAATGTTGAAATGAAGAAAAGGGAAGGTGCAGGGTTTGTAATCCAACCATCGATATAATGAAAGTTAGAAAATGAAAATTTCCATTCACAAAATATTCCTGTCCTTCATTTTTATTCTCTGTTCATTTGCAGCAAATACGCAAGCCAAAGTGACCGATTCGGTCAAAGCAATTTTACGAACCCAGGAAGAAGATACCAATAAAGTAAATACGCTTATTCAGTTAAGTAAACGTTATATCAGTTATGCAAAATTCAAGAACAAGTACGGGACAATAAGAACTAACAGATATTAATGCTCTTGCTGATGAATACTTGCGGCTAAGCTATCATGGATTTCGTGCAAAAGACAAATCATTCAATACAACTATACAAACAGATTTTGATGATACCATTGGAAAAATAAATATCATTCCACAAGATATTGGCATAGTGTTGTTGAATTTATACAACAATGCTTTTTGCGCTGTAACAGAAAAAAATACTTCGGCAAACTCAGCACCGGGTTATCAGCCAACTGTTTCAGTAAGTACAAAAAATTTAAATGATAGAATAAAACTAACGGTGAAAGATAACGATAATGGTATTCCACCAAAAGTAGAAGGCAAAATATTTCTCTTTTTTCAAACTGCCTGTAACTTAAGCAAGCTTCCTTTGCCGTTCTTTCAAGGTTGAACGCCTGGGGGTTTTGTAATATTATTTTGGCAATACCATCCACCGGCTGGCTGTTATTTCGAGGCGGTTTATTTTTTTCAGGAAATAATTTTCTGCGATGCTGATCATCGCATCATAAGTGAGGCAAGAACCTAACTGTTCATACAGTTCAGTTATTTCCCTGCCAAGAACCGGTGTTGCATCTATTTGCCTGTTTTTAAACATTGACATTGGAACACGAAATAGTTTGAACAGGCTTCCCGGCTGAAACCGAATGTAAAACATAAAATATTCATGTGTGATTTGCAGATTTTGCCGTGCAGTTGGCTGACCAATAAGGCTGATAGTGGCTGCTTCGGTCCTTAATTTTGTTGATTGATTATTGATGAATAGTTTACCAGTAATTAAAAACCGGATAGCTTCTTCAGGATTCGCAGGATATGCTCTTATAGGCGGGGGTTCGGTAGTATCTTCAAATGAAAATTGTGCAACAACATACTCTCTTATCCAGTACCTCAATTCAGCACATGGAAGTATGCGTTTACAAATCATCATTATATTTTTATCTTCTAAAAGTAAACATGTTTACTCAATGAGTAAATAAGCCGTCAATATAAGTTTCTGCAAGCATTAATTTTTGGACGGGTTGCTGCCAACGGAAATGCTTTGTGATGGGCTGGCATTTTACAATTGTCAGCCCCGAACTAAAGCTCAATATGGTTACTAAAGATGAAGTTAACAACTCAAAGTTAAATTAATAAATGTGAGCTGGAACTATTGCTGATATTGATTTGCAGCTGGTTGTTCTTGCGTCTGCCAGCCTATTGCTAAGCCTATTGTATCAGCAGTTCTACTGTTCGTCCGAAGCAATACAGTTTGAGGTTTGCGCCAAGGTTTGTTAGTACCTCTATTCATTTTATATTGTTTGTGATTAATCTTTTTATCTGCAAAACCCTTCTCCATTTCCTCTACCGAAACATCTTTTAAATGCTGTGTTATAAACCGGGTGTTACCGTGTAAGTCCTTAAACCCGCCATCTCCGATTCCGTAAAACTGGCCGGTAGGTTCACTTACAGAGGTAGAACCCAACTCCATCACTTTGTTGTATATCAGGTCTGCATCATTTACAAAAACATAGTTCATGGACGGTTGAGAGGGAAAACCTGCACTACCTCTGCCCATCATTATTACGGTGTCACCAATTTTTACTTCACCGTGCATAGTAACACCTTCTGCATTTTTTAAATTTTCTTTTATGACTGCTCCGAAAACGGTTTGTAGAAATTCAATTTGTTTCTCAATACTGTCAACCATTAAGTAAGTACAAACTGTGTTGTAATTTTCTGGTGTCATTTTGTTTTATTTTCTGAAAATAATTTTTGTTTTAGAGATTCTATTATATGCTTGTGTCAGTGCATCCGTCAACATATTCTTACGAACCGTTTTTAATTCTATATAAGTCGCACCCCGTTTGCCCCATTTATTCGGAACAGGATAAATTACAGCTTTGTCAAAGGCGGAAAAAACAGATTGGTCTATTTCGGTAAGGAGTACACAAGCCCTGTTATTTTTAACGTCAAGTGTTGCAAATATTTTTTTATTCACCCTGAAAGATGTTTTTTCAAAGTGTGGAAGTTCTATCGTATGGGGAAACGAAAGAGCTAATTGTCTGAATGTTTCTATGCCAACCATTGTTTAAAAATATTGCAAAAGTTTGAAAAGTTACTGTCGGGCGAAAGAGTTGCCGCTAACGGGCCGCGGCTCTATGCAGGGTGGAATTCCGTCAGTTGGAACCGGGCCCAAATTTATAGTTTAAAGTTCATTGTTACTACTATCGTTGAGCAGAACTCCGGAAGCCGGGAACTATAGCTGAAATATGCACAACTGCTCATTGTTATCACGTCAGCTACGCTTGCATAAAACCAAATGTTCGCTTTCGTGCCTCCTTTGATCCCCCGTTTCCAAAAATTATTTCATTTATAGGCCGGATTTATTCTATCGCTGGTTGTAATTTTCAAAGATCCTAAATGCTACGAAAATATTTATTAACCATAGCTGGGATTTGCGCCTGCGGCGGCATGGAAGCTTACTCATAAATATACAAAGCTTTACCAGGAAATACCTTACGTTTTTTCTAAAAAATTTACTCTCGCCATATTATGAAAATAAACGAAAGTTTAAAAACGTTATAACTTATTCAACGATGGTTCGACTATAAGTTAATTTGAAGTTGCCCTTCTTTCTTTACTATTTTCTTTAATGCAGTTTTCAGATTTTCAAATTCATGGTCATCGATGTTTAAATCAATTTCAAACAGTTCGTTTTTATAAGTCAATAAAAATTTGTTCCTGAATAGATCAATCATAAAGTGTTTTAACTCACCTGATTTATCAAAATCACTAATTTTAATAATAATAATCCTCTTCGAAATCATCTTCGCCATATGTTCTTTGAAGCATAATATATTGCCCCAACGAAGCCATCACTGCATCAATGGATATTTTTTCATCAGGATCGAAATGTTCCTCCTGGTCAGAAAACGAAACGGTGTAACCGGATTCCTCATCGTCTATTGATAGATTTTTGCAATTAAATTTCATTTTTTCGTTTTTTAATCAAAAAGTTAATGACAGCTCTTTCGTAGGCCAGGGGGAAAAGTATTGAGAACCCTTTTTGAAGTACATGAAAATTAAGTATTTCCTTTTTGTTGCCGAATGAATAATATTGCATAACAGAAATATAGACTACAACAATTTAAATTATACCGAATGACATCAAGAATCTTTATTCCTGTTTTATTGGTGATGAGTTTTCAATTTTGTTTTTCACAAAATAAAGTTGAATATAAAACATGGAATCCTGCCAAGGATACCCTGCAGATATTAGAGGGACAGGCATGGCCCCATGAAGTAAAAGATTTTTATGACCGCCTGCCTGCCCGGGCGCAACATTCAGTCAGAGAAGAAGTATGGAACCTTTCAGAGAACAGCGCGGGTTTGCAAATGCGTTTTCAAACCAATGCAGATGAAATCGTAATAAAATACCAGGTACAGGGGCCATTACAAATGCCGCATATGCCCGCCACCGGTGTGAGTGGTATCGACTTATATTCAAAGACAATTGATGGCGCGTGGCTTTGGGCTGCGGGAAGATTTTCTTTTGGCGATACTATTACCTATCATTTTAAAAATCTTTCGCCAAATGATCAGCATGTCAACAACAGGGAGTACACATTATATCTCCCATTGTATAATTCAGTAAAATGGATGGAGATATCAGTTCCAAAACAGGCCATGTTTAAACCATTAACGGTTCGCACAGATAAGCCCATCGTTGTGTATGGCACTTCAATTGCCCAGGGCGGCTGTGCTTCCAGGCCTGGTCTTGCATGGACCAATATCCTGGGAAGAAAATTGGACAGGCCCGTTATAAACCTTGCCTTTTCAGGTAATGGAAGATTGGAAAAGGCAATGATTGACCTGCTGTCGGAAATTGATGCCAAAATGTATGTGTTGGATTGCTTGCCCAATCTTACTTCTCCCGATTATTATGCAACAGGAGAACTAAGGAAGAGAATCGTTACGTCGGTAACCGAATTGCAAAATAATAAGCCGCATGTCCCGATTCTTCTCACAGACCATGATGGTTATACAGACGGAGACATAAACCCGGTGCGGAAAAATGAATACGTTTCAACCAATACCGTTTTCAGGCAAACTTTCGATTCGCTGGTTGCCGCCGGCGTAAAGAATATATTCCGGTTGTCTAAAGAAGCGATCAACCAGGATATAGAAACGATGGTAGACGGTACCCATCCCAATGATATAGGAATGATGCGTTATGCAGATGCTTATGAAAAAGAGATAAAAAATATCCTGGCAGAACATCAAGGTACTTTGTCTGCTACAATTCCTGTTACCCAACGACGTGATGCCAATACTTACGATTGGGAAACGAGGCACAATGAAGTAATGCGGTATAACAAACTGCATTCGCCGGCACTTATTTTAATAGGTAACTCCATTACGCACTATTGGGGAGGTGAGCCGACGGAGCCGCGACGTAATGGTGGTGCTACGTGGGAAAAATATTTTTCCAGCCAGCCAACGACGAACATGGGCTTTGGATGGGATAAAATTGAAAATGTTTTGTGGCGGGTATATCACGGGGAATTGGATAGTGTTTCACCAAGGCATATCGTACTGATGATCGGGACGAATAATCTTGATTATAATACGAATGGCGAAATAGCCACGGGATTACAATTTTTGATACAAGCCATCCGGTCCAGGCAGCCCAACGCAGGAATATTGTTGATGGGAATTTTTCCCCGGAGAAGTATGGAAGAAAGGATCGTGCAGCTGAATAAAATACTGGCTAACGTTGCCGCACACACGAAAATAACTTATGCAGATGCCGGAAGCCTTTTTGTAAAGAAGGATGGGAAAATAGACGAATCACTTTTTTCAGATGGCTTACATCCGGATGTTGCGGGGTACGATAAGCTGGGCGCTTTTATAACTGCCCGTTTGGATAAGATGAAATAGATTTGATTCCTCTTACATGCATTCTATGTCACATACACAATAATCACTAATTAATATTAATAATGAAATCAAATTTATTTTTCTGCTTGGTAATACCGGCAGTGGCTTTCATTTCATGCGCTACTTCTAAAAGTGCCTTGTCAAACCATCTCTCAAAAAAGGAAAAGGAGCAAGGGTACAAATTATTGTTTGACGGACAAAAGATGGATGAATGGACGGGCAATATCCAAAGTTATTTTCCCGAAAATGGTACGATAACCATACATCCCGAAAAAGGTGGCGGGGGAAATATCTATACCAAAGAAGAATACAGTGATTTTGATTTCCGTTTTGAATTCAAGCTTACGCCGGGAGCTAATAATGGTATCGGCATCAGGGCTCCGCTGGAAGGCGATGCTGCATACGTAGGAATGGAAATACAGGTACTGGATGATACAGCTCCTGAATATAAAGATCTCCACCCATATCAATTCCATGGCTCGATATATGGAGTTGTGCCTGCAAAACGAGGTTATTTAAAAGCCGTGGGCGAATGGAATAAAGAAGAAGTAATTGTGAAGGGGCCAAAAATAAAAGTAATATTAAATGGCACGGCCATCACGGATGCAGATATCACTGAAGCCCGTCAAAATGGAACCATGGACGGCAAGGAGCATCCTGGTTTGAGACGCGACAAAGGGCACATTGGTTTCCTCGGGCATGGATCGGTAGTTCAGTTTAGAAACATTCGCGTGAAAGATTTATCGGGCAATAAATAAGAAGACTGCTTTGGAATTTTACTGCTAAGGTGACTTCGAATAACGTTAAGGTCATGATGATTTCGCCTACTGGCTGTATCCTGATGAAATACGGTATTAGTATTCCGGAAGCCGGAACGGCGGATGATTAATAATTTAAAAGTTCTGACATTTTAAATTCAGGTTATTCAGATGGCTCAATATCTCATCAGAAAATTAATTATGCGGATACTTTTCCAATACTTCCACTACATGCTACCTACAAACTAAATATAGAATCGACGCGTAAATATTTATATTCACAGGTAATTAAAATTGAAGCTGAAGAAGTTTGCTGCATTAAATCCGTGTCAATATGAGAATAATTAAACTATACCTGCTATTTCTGAATGGTAACTTAGGCAGGTATATAATACCGCTATTCCTGGGCCAGTTTTTAGTTCATAACCTGCAGGCACAGAACCAGAAGTTAGATAGTATCAATCAACTCATAACAAAAGCACAAACAGATACCGGTAGGATCAGCCTGAATATTAAAAAAATAAACATCCTGGGCAGGAGTAACCTTGATACAGCCATATATCTTGGCAAACAGCAATTAAAAGAAGCAGAAAAATTAAATTTTTACAAAGGCATCATTCGTTTGCACAATCAACTTGCCAGTAACTATAGTTTTAAAGGAAATTTTGATGCAGCGAAAGAAAATATTCAATTCCTGGAGAAATATATCAGGCCTTCAGATTCCTTAAATATTGCAGATGTTTATTCAGCTTATGGAATGTGGTATGGAATACAGGGCAATTATGATTCATCTATTAAACTTTATGAGAAGGCAATTGCTCTAAATGAGAGATTGAAAAATACGAGTGAACTACCCGGAAATTATGCAAACATTGCCATCGGCTACCAACAACTGGCTAATTTTTCTAAAGCTTTGGAGTATCAGCAAAAAGCTTTAAATCTTGCAGAGGCTAAGAAAGATGAACAACTCCAGGCAAAAACGCTCCTGAACATGGGAAACACTTATGAACTGATTGGAGACACCACAAAAGCCGAACAATCTTTTTTTAAATCTAAAGATATAGCAGTAAAAAATGGATTAAAGATTGTGGAGTTATATGTTTACACCAATCTGGCTACACTTTATATAAGCGGGTATAAATGGGCCAAAGCGTATGATTTTGCACTAAAGGCTGCAGCATTGGCCGCCACTGCGGGTGACATTGGCATGCAGGCTGGAAGCCTTGCAAAAGCAGGGTTAGCATTAGCCAATCAAAATAAATTTGAGGAAGCAACAAGGTTAAGCGGGCAGGCAATAGCGCTGGCTGATTCTTCTACGCAGCCCATAAATATTTCGGGGGCTTACAATGCCATGGCTACCACCTTATTCCTGCAAAAAAAATATAAAGAAGCCATCCCATATTTTGAGAAAGCTTCCCGGGCTTTAAATGGCGCCCCCAACTACGATCCGTCATATGTTGATTCTTACAAAGCTTTATCAGAATGTTATGAAAAAACGGGGGATCCAGTTAAGGCTTTGGCAAATTATAAAACTGCTGCCCGGATAGCCGATTCCATATTTCGGAAAGAAAATATACGCAAGGCAACAGTGCTCAGCATGAATTATG
>JBDTZL010000412.1:0-8353 GCA_040005125.1 Ginsengibacter sp. | reverse complement strand
CCCAACCCCTCTCCTAAAGGCGAGGGAACTAACTTACCAAAAGCACTTCAAACATTGAACACTTCAAACTGCCCACTGCCTACTGCGCTACTACTTTAAAACTCTCCTTAATTTGCCCGTCATTAAATTTCAGAATATAAATTCCTTTTTGTAACGGCTGTAAATTTTCAAATTGTATTAATTGGGCCTGGCCTGCCTGGAGAGGAACTTCTTTGGAAACATACAACCTTCCCAAAGCATCATACAGCCTGAAAGTTGCGGTGGCAGTATGTGGTGGTTTAACGGCAACATTGAAATTATTTGTAAAGGGATTTGGGAAAATTTTAATCCGGGTGTTGCCCAAAATCGTATTAACGTTACGCAATATTTCCTGCTGGTTCAGGTCATCAAAAGCTTTATGAAAATTGGGAATGCCATATCCAATGCGATCGTTGGGAGCATTATAAATACTGCTGCTTTTTATAACAGCCTGGATGATCTCCATGTTTGTAAAATCGGGGAAAGCCTGCCAGAGACAGGTAACAAGCCCGGCCATATTTGGGGTGGCAAATGAAGTTCCGTTTCCCGCCGTAACCTGCCCGGTGGTAGATGAAATGGCTGTGGCTACTCCTACTGAAGCTACTGCTGGTTTTACACGCCCGTCGCCGGAAGGCCCATAACTGCTGAAGTTTCCAACGGTACCCGTAGCATCAACTGCGCCTACTGCCAGAATACTATCGGCATCTGCAGGCGTAGATATAAAATGCCAGGCATCTGCACCATCATTCCCTGCAGCGGCCACTACGATCATTCCTTTTTTCGCGGCGAAATCGGCAGCCCTCGCGGCGATGGTTGTATTACCATCCATATCTGCATAAGTATGATTGAAAACCGGGTTATCAAACTGGGTATAACCCAGTGAAGTAGAAATTACATCAACCCCAATGCTGTCGGCTCTTTCAGCAGCAGCGGCCCAGTATTGTTCTTCCACGGGCGATTCACTAAATACGTCTTCTGTGCGGTATAGATAGAAATTTGCTTTCGGGCTGCTGCCTACCAATTGCCCTGGAATATTAGCTGCCATTATTGAAAAGCATTCCATACCATGAAAATGATCTTCATCCACACTTATTTCATTGTCGACATAATCATAAGTTTCCATTACCTGGTTATTGTTTCGCACGCTGTCAAAAGCCGGCAGGCTGAGGTAATGATAGAAGCCTGCATCCAGGATGGCAATTGACATTCCTTCACCATGAAATCCCTTGTCGTGTAAATATTCACCTTCATGAATATGAATTTGAGCATACGAGTTTCCGTAGTTATAAAAATCTGAAACATTCTTTACTGCCTGGGAAGTTGCGGTAGAATCTAATTGTTCATTGAATTTATTATTAACAGTAACCTGTGCATTGGCGGGCCTCTTAAGCGGCTGTGAGTTTATAACAAAAGGCATGCTGTTGATTTTTGCCAAAGCCGTGGCATCAGTTGTTTGAATGCAAACCTGGTTGAGCCATTTAGACCTGTCGAGTATAATAACGTCACCGGCTAAACGAACACTATCAATATAGCGCGGGGTAATTGGCAAATCAGTTTCATCAATAGCAATATTTTGCTTGGTTCGCCGTGCAATTGCCTTGGCCGATAAAAACTGTGTTGGATCACCGATTATAAATGGCGTACCTGCCTTATCCTTAAACCGCACTATGTATTTGGTAAATTGGGCAGACGCACTGATTGAAAAAAAGGCTAATGTGAAAGACAGAAGATAAACTTTTTTCATAAAGCGGATTGGTGCGAAATGATTAGATGCTTACTGTGGCCTCCGGTTTAATTCACCGAAATTAATTGTGGCCCGTTATGCTGAGTTTTACCCCGTAGCCAACAAAATAACCCGGAACTCCTGATTGGCCTCCCTGGTATTCCCAATGCAAAAATTCACGGTATATTAAACCGATTCCTTTACCGTATTTTTCCAATGAATAAGTTTTTTCGGCATATTGAGTTCCGGGAATTGAGGGATCCTGGCCCAAAAATTCGTCCCTCTCAGATACTTTTATTGTACTGTCAATTGCAAGCGAATTGATGGTGAGCGGCACGTCAATACTGTCATAAGTATAATCCCAATCGTCCAGGTACTTTACATCTGAATTAACGGAATAAGTATCGATATAAGAATTTCCTTTCCAGGTAAAATCCTGTTTGATGGGAAGTTCCAATTTTAAAAACCGTTGATTATTTTCAACATATTCAATTGAATTTCCTGCAGGCACGGCCTCGAATGTATTATTTGGAGCCCACTCTGCGGTAGTATCCTGGCGGATATAGCGGATAATCCGGTAGCCCTCCCGCCCAAGGTTATCTGTTATCTGCGCATCCACAATATCCTGCACCTGGTAGCTAATTGTGGTATCTTTTTGGCCGAAGTTGATAAAAACGGTAGAATCCAGGTCATAGGTAATATATTTTCCCACCTGAAGGGGAAAATAATCATTGATAGATTCGGAATTATAGGTTTCCTTTTCTTTTTTACACGAAATAAAGAAAAGAGAAATAAAAAATAACCCGGTAAAAAATTTAGTCATACCAAATGATTAAAATCCTTGCAAAGGAAAATCTAAAGAGCAATGAAACCTATTAAACGCTGCGCAACCACCTAAACCACCTAAACCACCTAAACCCTCTAAACCTCTAAACCACCTAAACTATCTAAACTATCTAAACCCTAAACTCCTAAACCCTCTTTGAATAATCCCGCCGCCTATCACATCGTCGCCTTCATAAAATACCGCACTCTGTCCGGGCGCAACGCCTTTAACATCTTCATAGAAACGGACATGAACACCATTTTCGTATAAAAAAAGATTAGAAAGGGCGCCTTTATCTTTATACCTTATTTTTGTAAGAACTTCCATCCCATCTGTAATCCCATCGTATTTTATCCAGTTAATACCCGCAACCTGCATATCATGTTTGTTCAGGTCGTCTTCATCTCCCAACACGATGGTATTTGTTTCAGGAATAATTTCCGTCACAAAGGCCGGTTTTCCAAGCGCAATATCAAGGCCCTTTCGCTGGCCCACCGTATAAAAAGGATAGCCTTTATGGGGGCCTAGAATTCTTCCTGACTTGTCAACAAAAAAGCCGCCGGAAACATTTTCTTCGAGCCCCGGGACTTTCCTTTTTAGGAAACCGCGGTAATCATTATCGGGAACGAAACAGATTTCATAGCTCTCATTTTTTTTAGCTAATTCGGGGTAGCCAAAATCATGGGCCATTTGCCTGATCTCGGTTTTACGATAGGTACCCAATGGCAGCAAGGTACGGCTTAGCAAATCCTGCTGCAGGCCCCAGAGCACATAACTTTGATCCTTAGTTTCATCGATACCTTTTCTTAAGAAATACCTGTCATTCGTATGTTTATGAATTTGCGCATAATGTCCCGTGGCAATGTAGTCGCAACCCAACGCATTGGCTCTTTTTAACAACGCCCGCCATTTTATATGGGTATTGCACATAACACATGGATTGGGTGTACGTCCCGCTATATATTCTTCAACAAAATTGTCAATAACAAAATCGCCGAATTCTTCACGGATGTCTAAAATAAAATGTGGAAAATTATGTTCAACAGCGGCGGCCCGCGCATCGTTGAAACTGTCAAGATTGCAGCAGCCGGTTTCCTTATTGTTATTCCCGCTGCTGGTAGCATAATCCCATGTTTTCATAGTAATGCCTACAACATCATAACCTTCATGATGAAGCATAAGAGCCGCCACAGTACTGTCAATACCGCCGCTCATCGCCATCAAAACTTTGCCTTTTTTACTCATGTTTTCAAAATGACCTGCAAAGATAAGATAGTTTACCGTTGCGGGTAGCGTTTATAACAGGATGCATTCCGGGTTGTCGCTTCGTTTAAAGTTGCTAACCTACCAGGTTTTTAAAACCTGTGAGGTTTTTGGGGCTGTCATCGCCTGGTTCTTTACCCGGCCATAGATCGGGCTGTTCGCTTGTAGTCCTCGCTGCGCTGCGGGCTACCGCTTCCATCCCGCAGCCCGTCGGCTACAGGTTCTTTATTGAGCTAACCTACCAGGTTTCTAAAACTGTGAGGTTTTGTTTAAGTAAGGGGTTGAATTAAGAAATCAATTTAGCAATTAAATAAAAAATAAATACTTTGTTTTGTAGGTATCTGGCAACTTTGAGTGGTCTGATATCGCGGGCACTCAAAGGATTGGAGCAGGTGTCAGTTCACTCCAGGTGGTTTCCCGGATAAAGGCAAAACCTCACAGGTTTTTAAAACCTGGTAGGTGTAATAAACCTGTAAGGTTTTAATTAACTTGCGCACATGGAGCAATATCTTCATCTTTTGCAGAAAATAATAAACGAGGGTACCGATAAAAGTGACCGCACGGGCACGGGTACACGAAGTTTATTTGGTTACCAGTTGCGTTTTAATCTCGGTGAAGGCTTTCCGCTGGTTACTACAAAAAAATTGCATTTAAAAAGCATCATTTATGAATTGCTTTGGTTTTTAAAAGGCGACACCAACATCAGATATTTAAAAGAAAATGGAGTAAGGATATGGGATGAATGGGCAGATGAAAATGGAGATTTGGGCCCGGTTTATGGCAAACAATGGCGAAGCTGGGAAGGCCCCGGCGGTAAAATTGTTGACCAGGTTGCTGAGTTGATCCACCAGCTGAAAACAAATCCGGATAGCCGCAGGATGATCATAAGTGCATGGAATGTAGCCGACTTACCTCAAATGAAATTAATGCCATGTCATTGCATGTTCCAGTTTTATACGTCCCCCGGCATAGGCGGGGAAGGAAGAAGAAAGCTTTCATGTCAATTGTACCAGCGAAGTGCGGATGTTTTTTTAGGGGTTCCTTTTAATATTGCTTCCTATGCTTTGCTTACGCTGATGATTGCACAGGTGTGTGAAATGGCACCGGGAGAGTTTATTCATTCTTTTGGGGATGTTCATTTGTATAAAAATCATTTTGAGCAGGCCGGGCTTCAGCTAACAAGGAAACCTTTTCCTCTTCCTCAAATGAAAATAAATTCTTCTCAAAAAAACATTTTTAATTTTTCTTATGAAGATTTTGAATTGCTGAATTATCAAAGCCATCCTGGGATAAAGGCTCCGGTGGCGGTTTGAGAAGATTCATTGGTTAATTGGTATACTAGTTAATTGGTTTATTGGTTTATTAGTTTATTAGTTTATTAGTTTATTAGGTATATTAGTTATTCAAAATCAGCAGTTAAAATTAATTACTTATGGAGTTTACTTTAGAAAAATTAGAAGTCTACAATATTGCTGAAAAATTCTCTGATGATATTTGGGAAATAGTTATTAAATGGGATTTTTTTAAATAGGATACCATTGGAAAACAATTACTAAAAGCAGCTGATTCAATCTCAGCCAATATTGCAGAAGGTTATGGACGTTACTTTTATAAGGAAAGTAAACAGTTTTATTTTTACTCGCGTGGTTCCATACAGGAAACAAAATCCTGGTTATCGAAATGCTTAAGAAGAAATCTTATTGAACCTGGAATATGTGAGCCCTTAATTGAACTTTGTAAAAAAATTCTTTTTATGCTGAATGCCTTCATAAAGTTTGTTGCGAATTCACAAAAGGCGAAATAATCGGTAAGTTGTCCAACAAAATGCATAATTAATTGGCGTCATCAACCATTAGACCGCTAACCAATAAACCAATAAACCAATAAACTAATAAACCAATAAACTAATTAACTAATAAAAGAAAATGCTCTCCCACATAGTAGCCGCATCCGAAAACAATGTTATTGGTTCTAAAAATGAATTGCCCTGGAGCCTGCCCAATGATTTTAAATACTTTAAAAATAAAACCTGGGGAATGCCCGTGATCATGGGCAGAAAAAGTTATGAATCTTTAAAGAAAGCATTACCGGGCCGCATAAACATTGTAGTAACCAGCAAAGCCAACTGGCACCCGGGGGATGCTTTTGTAGTAAATAATATCCAGGATGCAATTGAAAAAGCTAAGGAAAGTGATGCCAGAGAAATCTTTATAATCGGGGGGGGGGAAATTTTTAAACAAACTATGGATATAGTTTCAAGAATATATTTAACAAGGGTGCATACCATAATTGAGGGCGATACTTTTTATCCTGAAATTAAAAAAGATCAATGGAAACTGGTTGATGAGCGATCATTTCCGGCAGATGAAAAGCATAGCTATTCTTATACGTTTGAAATATGGGAAAAAGATCCTGTTATGTCTTAAATTTATACCAGGATGTATTCTTCATTTCAACTGGCAAAAAAATACCTGCACTATTACATCAACGCAAAAAATGGAAAAGGCCATGGCATTCATTCTCCTTTTGTTTTTGACTTTGTGATACATGTGTTGAATGATACTGGTAAATATGAGTGCTATGATGCAATTGAGCCTCTGCGCAAAGAACTTTTCAGGGATAATTCAATAATTGATGTGGAAGATTTTGGCGCTGGTTCGGCAGTAATACCTGCAGCTAAAAGAAAAATAAAATCTATTGCGAAATCCTCGCTGAAGAATAAAAAATTCGCAAAGCTGCTTTTCAGGATAGTTAATTATTACCAGCCGGAAACCATCCTTGAGCTGGGCACTTCATTTGGTATTACTACATGTTACCTGGGCTGTGCCAATAAAAAATCCAGGGTATACACATTTGAAGGTTCCGGGGCAATAGCAGACATAGCTTCGCGAAATTTTAAAAAAGCGGGATTACAAAATATTAACCTGGTAAGGGGGAAATTTGACGAAACTTTTTTAGATACATTAGCTACCGTAAAAAAGGTTGACTTAGGTTTTGTTGATGGCAACCATAGAAAAATAGCAACACTGAATTATTTTTCTCATTTGCAAAAAAAATCATCTCCAGGCTCAATTTTTATTTTTGACGATATTCACTGGAGTTTGGAAATGGAGGAGGCATGGGCACAGATACAGCAGCATCCGGCAGTAACTTTAACCATTGATCTTTTTTTTATAGGGCTTGTTTTTTTTAACCCTGATTTTAAAGTGAGGCAGCATTTTATGATAAGGTTTTAGATTTTTTGGGTAAAGACTTCTACGGTCATTGAGTCATTGGTCAATAGGTCATTGGGCAGCATTGAGCCATTATTGACCATTGACCTATTGACCAATGACTATTATCTATAATTCTTTAATCTTTACATTCTTAAACCACGCTTCGCTTCCATGATTCTGGAAAGTTATATAACCTTTTTTAGACTGGCCATAAGCTGCATCATTTTTCCATTTGCCTGCCATTTTTTTCTTCTTCCAGTCATCGCTGTATAATTCATACTCCACAACTTTTTTTCCATTGAGCCAATGTTCTACATGAAGTTTGTTTACAACGATCCGTGTGTGATTCCATTCGCCGGCAGGATGGGGTTCTGCAGTGGGTGCGGGATCCATTGCGTAATTAGCCGCGGTATGCTGCCAGTCTTTCAGTTTTTCCGGGAAATTTTTATCATCTATGATCTGGTATTCAGGGCCGCTTAAATGAGAGTAAGGACTGTCTTCGTTAACCATATATAATATACCGCTATTTCCTTTGAGAGATATTTTCCAATCAACATCTAAATCAAAATTCTCATACTGGTCTTTGGTCATAAGATCGGCAGTAATGGCACCATAATTTGCAGCGCTTCCTTTACAATGTAAAGTTCCGCTGTCAACACTCCAGGATTCTGCAGATTTATCTTGATAGGTGCGCCATCCATTCATGGTCTTTCCATCAAATAATAATTTATAGCCCTGCTCTTGTTCCTCTTTGGAAAGAGTATTGTCATCTGCATTTTTAGAACCGGAACAGGAAATTAACAGGACTGTTGCCATTACCACGCACAGCACCAGGTTTTGCTTCATGGCTATTTATTTATTGGTGATTACTTTCAAATTTTCAGGATCCCATTGCATTATTTTATTACTGAAATAACTATCGTTGCATAGCAATGCAGGCGCAGCGGCATGGTAACCAAATAATGGATTTTCTGTTACCTGCCCATTATTGCGGATGGCATTTATCCAGTTATAATGGTGATCAAAGTGTGCGCCTTTGTAACCTTCTTCGGCTGTATATTCCAGCTTCTCCGGTGGTTCCATGGTTTTGCGCTCGTATACATATTCCTTTCCTGTCTTTGCATTCTTGGTTTTTAATAAAGGATCATCTGCGTCCACGATATTTTTATTTTTTAATAAGGTTACTTTGTCCCATTCAACGGTCATAGATCCTTCACTGCCTACCATGCGAAGGTAATTGGTACCACCCGTGCCATCAACAAAGTTTACCCTTAGTGAAAGATTAAACGCAGGATGAACTTTAGTTTC
>JBDTZL010000065.1:0-2509 GCA_040005125.1 Ginsengibacter sp. | reverse complement strand
AAGTTCAAGGCTCAAAGTTCAAGGGCTCCGCTTTTTATACATTCCAAGAAATAAACATATCCAGCCGGCAATAAAACACAAGCCACCCAATGGTGTAATAGCGCCTACCCAGTCGTAACCGGGTATTACAATACCTTTAATAAAAGTGAGCACATAAAGGGAACCACTGAATAAAATAATTCCTGCAATGAATAATTTACCAGCCGCTTTTATAAGTTTATTTTGAAATTCCTTATATAAAATTCCACAGGCCAATAAAGCGAACACATGGTAAAACTGGTACCTAACTCCGGTCTCAAAAATACTTACGGCATAATCAGAAAAAGCTTGTTTCAGCGAATGAGCGGCAAAAGCACCTAAAGCGACTGATAACACCCCGAAAAAAGCTGCAGTTTTCAAAAACCCTTTGTGCATGTTTTCATAAATTTAGAAACGGGAATAACATTTTTTGTTCGCCATTTTTTATTTTTCGTGGAGGAGAACCGGTATAGAGTTTTCACTTAAATCCTCAACATTCAGTATAAAATCGGCCATTGAATAATAAGGCTCTCTTTCCATTAATTTTTTCTGAATAAAAGATAACAATTCAGAAGGATCTATTTTTTTTAAAAGAGGTCTGTGTTCTGTTTCATTCATCACCTGCTCCAGGATTACTTCTGCTGGCGCCTTTAAATAAACAACTTTTCCCTGTTGTTTCATCCATTCCATATTGTCGGAAAAGCATGGTGTTCCGCCTCCACAGGCAAGCAAAAAATTTTTTTTACGTTCAAATTTCCTGAGATGGTACCTTTCCAGCTCGCGGAATTTTTCTTCGCCCTTTTTCTCAAAAATATCGGAGATCTTCATCCCGAACGCTTTTTCAATCCTGGCATCCAGGTCAAAAAAAGTAATGCCGGTTTTAGACGCCCAAATTCGCCCCCAGTGTGACTTACCGCTACCCATAAAACCGATTAGGAAAATTCTTGTACTCAAAATCCCTGTATTTGTTCATCGTTAATAATTATGAAAGAACTGGATAAAAGCATTTCTTCTACATCCTCCCAAATTGTTTCAATTAGTAGATTTAACAGCTTTTTTTTCAAATTACCTGTTCTTATCCAAATTACTTTAGGATATTGTTTGGAAGATAAATATCTATAATAAAAGTCAGAATCTTTTGTAATAATAACAAGTTCATTTGCTAAAGCATATTCCCAAATATCAGAATCTAAATCTATAAAGGGAAGATGAGACACATGCATAAATCTTTCGCCATCCCATGCGGGTAGAAATAATGGTAAATTCTCATCAATAAGATAATTAACCATTTATGCAGTAAGCTTGATTGACTTAATCATATTCGGCTTTTCAAAAAGCATTGAAGTAAATTCTTTACAGGCCTGAAGGTCATCGGAAGTCATTCTTGGGTAACCTTGCAAAACTATTTCATCAGAATCGCCTGCAAGAACAAAGCTCATAACAGATTGGACAGTTATACGTGTGCCCTTAATCGTAGGCTTACCATTACAAATATCAGGATTAGATACAATATTTTTATACAATTGATATTCCATATAAGCAATTTACTGAAAAAAAGAAGAAACATCTATTTAAAAGCATTTAGCCCTGTAACATCCATCCCGGTTATAAGAAGATGAACATCATGCGTGCCTTCATACGTGATAACACTTTCCATGTTCATCATGTGGCGCATTACAGGATATTCACCCGTAATACCCATTGCGCCAAGCACCTGGCGTGCCTCACGGGCTATGTTAGCGGCAGTTTCGCATGAATTTCTTTTTGCCATGCTTACCTGCTGGGGTGTTGCTTTGCCTTCATTCATTAAAACTGCGAGCCGCCAGTTAAGCAATTGCGCCTTGGTAATTTCCGTAATCATTTCAGCAAGCTTTTTTTGTTGTAATTGAAATCCGCCAATTGGCCTGTCAAATTGTACCCTTTCTTTAGAATAACGAAGAGCAGTATCGTAACAATCCATGGCCGCACCTATAGCACCCCAGGCAATCCCATAGCGCGCTTTTGTAAGGCAGCTTAGCGGACCTTTCAGTCCTTTAATATTTTGCAAAATATTTTCTTCAGGCACTTTTACATTATCAAAAACCAACTCTCCTGTTGAGCTGGCGCGCAGGCTCCATTTGCCGTGTGTTGTTGGTGTTGTAAACCCTTCCATTCCTCGTTCCACTATTAATCCCTGTATCTCGCCCTCTTCATTTTTTGCCCACACAACTGCTACCTGTGCAAAGGGGGCATTGCTGATCCACATCTTACTGCCATTTAATATTACATGATTTTCTGTGTCCCCGGCTGACTTCTGGGCCGGTTTAAAATTACTGAGCATACCGCTGGGGTCACTCCCGTGATCGGGTTCAGTAAGTCCAAAACAGCCGAGCCACTCTCCACTGGCAAGTTTGGGTAAATATTTTTTTCTCTGTTCCTCACTGCCATAAGCATATATCGGAAACATTACTAACGATCCCTGCACACTCGCAGTTGACCTTACACCACTATC
>JBDTZL010000163.1:0-27430 GCA_040005125.1 Ginsengibacter sp. | reverse complement strand
GATGCCGGGTATAGAAAATGTGAGCTTTAGCATGTTTACACCAGCAGGGAACGGTGGATGGTTTACCGATTTACGCACTCCGGGCAATCATAGTAATAACCCTGATATGGTTGTGAGTATGAAAGCTGCAGACACAGGATTTTTCCGTTTATACAATTTACCACTTGTTGCAGGCCGTATATATTTTCCATCGGATACCATGCGTGAATTTGTAGTGAATGAAACGGTGGTAAAAAAGCTGGGAATTCAAAAGCCCGGAGATGCAATCGGAAAATTAATCAATGTAAATGGAAAAACTTTTCCCATAGTCGGAGTTGTGAAAGATTTTCATGTGTACTCTTTGCGGGATCCCATCGGCCCTGTCGTAATGACTACAATCAAAGACGGGTACGGATTGGCAAACATTAAAATTAACCTGGGCAAAGCAAGATCTGTTATCGCTGTAATGGAAAAAACATGGAATAAAAACTTTCCGGACTATGCGTTTGAATATAATTTTTTGGATCAGTCAATTGCAGATTATTACAAACAGGAAAATCAGCTTTCACAACTCTATAAAATATTTTCCGGCATTGCCATTTTCATTTCCTGCCTTGGCTTATATGGATTGATTTCCTTTATGGCTGTACAGCGCAAGAAAGAAATTGGCATACGAAAAGTGCTTGGTGCTCCCGTGCGTAATATTGTAATTATGTTGTCGAAAGAATTTACCATTCTTATCACTATAGCATTTCTTGTTGCATCCCCTTTAGCCTGGTATTTTATGCATCAATGGTTACAACAATACACGTATCGCATCATGATAGGATTGTGGTTTTTTGCTGCCACTATTTTGTGTTCGTTGCTTATAGCATGGTTAACTGTTGGCTACACAGCAATAAAAGCGGCAATGGCAAACCCGGTAAAGAGTTTGAGGGCGGAATAAAAAATGCAAATGTGAAAATTTGGAAATTGCTCAATGTGAAAATGAATAAGTGCAATCAGGGATTAGGAATAAGAGAAACAGACACCAGATATATTAAATTTTATGTTTAAAAATTATTTTAAAATCGCCTGGAGAAATCTATTGAGAAATAAAGCGCTCTCCTTTATCAACATTTCGGGTCTTAGTATTGGGCTGGCCTGTTGTATGCTTATTTTTTTGTATACAAAAGATGAGGTAAGCTATGACAGGTTTCATGAAAAAAAGGATCAGCTATTCCGGCTAACCTGCCGCATTGTTCCGAACGATGGAAAAGAGGTAAAATATGGCCTGGCTGCAATGGTGGAGGGGCCGGGGTTTAAAGAAGAGATTCCTGAAATCAAAGATTTCGTTCGCGTAAAGGATGAGGAATTTATTGTGAAGAATGGAAACGAAACTTTCACCGGTAAAGGATTGTATGTTGATGAAAATTTCTTTTCTGTTTTTTCTTTTCCGCTTATTGCGGGAAATCCGAAAACAGTTTTGGCAGAATTACAATCGGTTGTCTTAACAGATGAAACAGCTATCAAATATTTTGGTACCACAGATGCCGTAGGTAAAATGCTGGAACTGGAAATCAATAATAAATTTGAGCCATTCACCGTATCAGGCGTAGCAAAAAGATCACCCCAAAATTCGAGTATTAAATTCACGATGCTGCTGCCTTTCAAATTCCATGAAAAAACCGATCCCGAGAATGGGTGGTTATGGCTTTCCTATCCCACTTTTTTAGTGATGGATTCCAAGACCGATTTAAAGACAGTTGCCGCAAAAATGAACCTCGTGTATGCCTCCAAAGCCCATAACGATATTATTGACGCTCAGAAGCATGGGGACCTTGTTAAATTTGTGTGGGGAGTGCAGCCTATGCTGCAAATGCATCTTGATTCAGAAACAGAAGGTACCAATGAGGCCAGCAATCCGATCTATTCTTATATATTAACCGGCATTGCGCTTTTTATTTTACTGATCGCATGTATCAATTTCGTGAACCTTACTGTTGCGCAATCGCTTAAAAGAAGCAAAGAGATAGGCATCCGTAAAGTAGTGGGCGGGCAACGCGGTCAACTCATCCGGCAATTCCTGGGAGAATCTTTTATATTGTGTTTTATTGCATTCGTGCTGGCTATATTGCTTGCCCAACTGGTACTGCCTGTTTTCAACAACCTTTCGAATAAAAGACTAAGCCTTGGCTACCTGTTCGACTTTAAGCTGGTGGCGGCTTTCATCGGACTATATATAGTAACGGGCCTTGCAGCGGGTTTCTATCCCGCATTGGTTTTGAGTGGATTTGACCCGGTAAAAACTTTATATAACCGTAATAAATTTTCCGGGAAAAATTACCTGTCGAAGAGCCTGGTCGTTGTTCAGTTTGCATTGGCGACATTTTTGATAATAGCCACTTTATTTATCTATGCACAATTTGATTACCTCACACACGAGGAACTGGGCTATAACGATAAAAATTTGTTGGAGGTTACGGTAGGGCAGGGCAGGAACAAATCACTGATGGATCTTTTTAAAAATGAATTTGCAAAAGAACCCGGTGTAACAATGGTAGCGCCACGAATGGGAGGAGAATGGATAACAAGGGCAAGATCTCTGGGCAAAGAGTTCGATGTAAAATATGAACATATAGATGAAAATTATTTACCAACACTCCACATCACCTTACTCGCAGGACGAAATTTTTCAAAAGATTTTCCCGGTGATTCTACGCAATCCATATTGGTAAATGAAGCTTTTGTAAAAGAAGCAGGATGGAAAGACCCTATTGGAAAAAAGGTAGATTTCTTAAATGGTAATCCCTGCAACCTGGCTGTAGTAGGAATAGTAAAAGATTTTCATTTTGAATCACTAAAGGAAAAAATAAAACCACAGTTATTTTCTGCTGAGCAAAGTTTGCCATTTGGTAAATTTTACATAAGGATCAGGCCGGACAATATTCCCAAAACACTTAAGGCTATCGAAAAAACATATCGTGCACTGGTTCACAATCATCCCTTTCAATATGCTTTTAAAGAGGATCTGAATTATAAAAATTATGAGGCTGAAAATAAGTGGAAGCAGATCTTCAGTTCATCAGCCATGCTTACCATATTTATTTCCTGTATCGGCTTGTTTGGCTTAACCATGCTTTCCATACAAAAACGTATGAAAGAAATTGGGGTTAGAAAAGTGCTGGGAGCAAGTGTTTTACAGGTATCTGCCCTTGTGTCGAAAAACTTTATCACGTTGGTGTTTATTGCTTTTATCATAGCCATTCCCGCTGCATGGTTTGCTACTGCCAGTTGGTTGCAAAACTTCGCATACCGTATAGAAATTCACTGGTGGTTATTTGCTGTAGCGGCTTTGCTTACTGTCATAATAGCTTTGGTAACCGTCAGCTTCCAGGCAATTAAAGCAGGTCTTGCAAACCCGGTGAAGAGTTTGAGAACGGAGTAAAGAAAAATACAATTGTGAAAATTTGCAAATGAGAAAGTGTGAAAATGAAAGAAGAATGCAAATGCGTAAACGTGAAAATTTGGAAATGTAAGAAAAATACATCGTACGAAATCAGACATCAGCTTCCAGGCAATAAAAGCAGCGGTAGCAAACCCGGTTAAGCCGCGTCGAACGGAATGAGCAGCGAAGGCACGACGTTTACGGGGAAGAAGAATTGATACAATAATTAATTAATAACATAAAACATACATCAAAAACTCTGTTATGTTTCGTAATTATTTAAAAACGGCATTGCGCAGCCTTCGCAAAAATAAGTTGTATGCGGCCATTAATATTTTTGGATTGACAGTAGGATTGGCTGCCTGCCTGTTGATTGGTGTATATATTACTCACGAACTTAGCTATGATAAGTTCAATGTAAATGCCAGCCGCATTGTGCGTGCCACGATGGAGTACGGCGGTGCCGGAGTTGTGAATACAACCGCAACAACTGGAACTAAAGTAGGGCCGCAGTTTAAGCGTATGTTTCCTTCTGTAGAATCATATGCCCGCACGTTTATCGGCCATAACGTGGTAAAAAGCGGAGATAAAATATTTGATGAACCCCGCATTTTATATGCTGATCAGCCTTTCTTTACGATATTTTCTTTTCACCTGCTTGAAGGCGATGCTGCAACAGCTTTGGATGCCCCGGATAAAATTGTTATTACGCAATCTATGGCTAAAAAATATTTTGGTGATCAGGAGGCGCTCAATAAAATTCTTACGAGTGGCGGAAAAGATTTAAGAGTTTCGGCAATTTGTGAAGATGTACCGCAAAATTCCCAGGTAAAATTTGATTTTGCTACGCAGTTCCTAAACCTTGGCAATGGTGTAAAAGATGAAACGTGGTGGACAGCCAACTGGATTACTTACTTTTTATTGCGTGATAAAAAAAGCATTCCACAATTGCAGCAGCAGGTAAAAAATTATATGAATACATCTGCAGTAAGAACGGAGGCAGGCCTTAAAGGAAAGGATTATCTCACTTACCATTTGGAGCCGCTTACCCGGGTGCATTTATATTCTTCGCTTGCAGGCTTTGAGCCCAATGGAAGCATCACTTATGTTTACATGTTTGTAATGATTGCATTATTGATATTGATTATTGCGTGCGCCAATTACACCAACCTTGCAACCGCACAATCAGCCGGGCGCAGTGGTGAAATTGGAATGCGAAAAGTAATGGGTGCATCAAAACGGCAGGTGTTTTTGCAATTCATCGGCGAGTCTTCGGTAATTACTTTTATAGCTGCTGCATTTGCACTCGTGGTAAGTATGCTGTTAATCCCATATTTCAACAACATTACCGGGAAACAATTTACCACCCACGTGTTGCTGCAACCGATACCCATCACTGCATTGATAGCGTTCTCTTTGCTTGTTAGTTTTTTTGCGGGTTTGTATCCTGCATTGGTTTTATCAGGCACGCAAATTATGGGTGTTCTCAAAAAAGGATTTTCTTTTACCGGGGGAAATAACCTGTTGCGGAAAACCTTGATAGTTACTCAGTTTGGTATTTCAATTTTCCTGATCATATATACTGTTATCATTCTGCAGCAGATACATTATATGCAGACAAAAAATCTGGGTTATGATAAAGACCATCTTGTGGTGCTTCCTATCGGAGGTAATATGTTGCAAAATTTTCAAAGCTTGAAAGACGCTTTTGTACAGGTGCCGGGTATAGAAAGTGTTACAGCTTCATACGAAACTCCTGAATACATTCAATGGGGTGATGGCATTACAGCGGTTGATGAAAAAGGCAAACATGATATATCGCTGAACGCTATACCCGTTGATCTTGATTTTATTAAAACGATGAAGATGCAAATGGTTGCCGGGCGCGACTTTCAACAGTCAGACTTTGCAATAATGGATACTGCAAATAAAGCTGCCAACTTTCATCAGCCATATCTCATAAATGAAACTCTGGCAAAAAAAATAGGGTGGACGCCGCAACAGGCGATCGGAAGAACAATTGGAAAAAGTGTAACCGGCCCGATTGTGGGCGTGGTAAAAGATTTTAATTTCAGCAGCCTGCACGATCCCATCGGACCTTTATTGGTTTTCCTGGGACGCGATTATTCACGTGATTATATGATCCGCATCAATGGAAATAATATGAAAGGTATTTTGGCAAACCTGGAAGCACTTTGGAAACAGCGCGTGCCCGACAGGCCATTCAATTATCATTTCCTGGATGATGATTACAATAAATTGTACCTCGCTGATCAGCGTACATCTGCATTGTTCAGCGTGGCTGCCGCTATTGCGATCATATTGGCATGCCTTGGTTTGTTTGGCCTTGCGGCATTTACGACAGTACAACGCACAAAAGAAATTGGTATAAGAAGGGTGCTCGGTGCAAACGTAAGCAGCATCACATTGCTCGTGGCAAAAAACTTTTTACAGTTGGTGAGTATCGCAATTATCATCGCTGCTCCGCTGGCATGGTGGGCAGGCAATAAATGGCTGCAGGATTTTGCGTTTCGAATACCCATACAGGTATATGTATTTGTGATCACAGCATTGATCACTGCGTTGATTGTGTTGTGCACGGTAGGTTATCATTCGGTAAAGGCTGCGTTGAGGAACCCGGTGGAAAGTTTGAGAAGCGAGTAGGGGCAACCCTTGCGGTTGCCCTCGGCAATGGGCAATGGGCAATGGGCAATAGGCAAGAATCTTGAAAGGTAGTAAATGATAAATTCAGCTGATAGCTGATAGCTGATAGCTAAAACATAAATCAAAAACAAATAAAACATAAATAACATGAAGAAATATTTCTTTCTATTACTGTTCGCAAATATTTGCCTGGCAGTAAACGCACAAACAAAGTCAGAAAAAGAACCTTATTTAACCAAATCGTTATCCGGTGAATCTGTAAATAGTGTGACCGCTGAAACATCAGGTGGCAATATAAGTGTCTCCGGCGTGGATCCTGCAAATTCCAGGGTTGAGGTATTTGTTTCGCAGAATAGCAACAAGTTAAAATCTCTTTCGGCTGATGAGCTAAAAGCAAAAGTCAGCGAAGATTATGATCTCGATGTTTCTGTGAGAGACAGCAAACTAACGGTTACGGCTAAGTCCAAACACAGGATCAACGACTGGAAGAAGGCATTGAACTTTTCTTTTAGGATTTATGTTCCCAAAGATGTTTCTACCGATTTGGAAACCAGTGGAGGTAATATAGAGCTGACAGGCATTTCGGGAAGCCAGCAGTTCGAAACCAGCGGAGGAAATTTGGTTTTGAAATCTTTGGAAGGAAAAATAAAAGGAACGACTTCGGGTGGTAATATTTATTTAAAAGATTCCAAAGATGATCTTGATCTCACAACCAGTGGCGGAAACATCGACGCAGAAAATTCTTCAGGTAATATCAACCTGTCTACTTCGGGCGGATCGGTAAGATTAAATAATCTTAAAGGGAATATTAAGGCTGCAACAAGTGGCGGAAATGTCCAGGGTGCGACTATTGAAGGCGATTTGTCTGCACATACTTCTGGCGGAAATATTTCCCTGCACGAACTTAATTGTGGTCTCAAGGCCGGTACCAGTGGGGGAAATATTGACGTGTCAGTTAAGACCCTTGTAAAAGATATTTCAATAAATAATTCTGCCGGAAATGTGAATTTGGAAATTCCTAAAAACAAGGGAATTGACTTGAAATTGTATGCCAGTAAAATTTCTACGGAAACACTCGAAAACTTTAAGGGAAAAAATAGTAAAGAAGAAATAGATGGGACAGTAAGTGGCGGCGGAATACCTGTTACTGTTGATGCCGGCGGCGGAAAAATAAATCTTGTATTTAATTGACAGCTCACGGCTGATAGCTGAAGCAATAGCAAACCCGGTGAAGAGTTTAAGACCGGAGTAGGAGCACCCCGCGGGGTGTTCTTGTCAATGGTCAATCGGATAATAAAAATAAAATCAATAATTCACACATCAATAAAAAATTATGCTCAAAAATTATTTCAAATCGGCCTGGAGAAACTTAATCCGCGGTAAAGGTTTTTCTGCTATCAATATTTTTGGACTATCCACAGGTATGGTGGCGCCATTCTTATTTTGCTCTGGCTACATAACGAAATAAGCTTTGATAAATTTCATAAAAATAGAGACAACCTGTATGAAGTATACGGGCTGGCTTCAAATGTTGATGGAAAAGCCGTTGCTATTGATGTAACATCTCAACCGCTTGGCCCTGCATTAAAGAAAAATTATCCTGAAGTAGAAGAACAGGCACGGGTAAAAGATATCAATAGTTTTTTATTTACTGCAAACAATAAAAGTTTTGCAAACATCCAGGGCAGTTTTGTCGATCCTTCATTCTTAACCAATGTTTAGTTTTCCTTTAATTGAAGGAAGTAAAATTGAGCAGCTAAAGAATGTTTATTCAATCACCATTACAGAAAATCTTGCAAAAAAATTATTTGGTAACGAAGATGCGATTGGAAAATTATAAAGATAGACAGCGTTGATAATTTTACAGTAACGCGTGTATTGAAAGACCTTCCATCAAACACACGGTTTGATTTTGAATATTTACTGCCTTGGGCATACCTGTGAAAAATTGGCTGGAATAACGATGACTGGGTGAGCAATAACACGCCAAATTATTTATTACTGAAACCAAATACAAATGTTGCGGCCTTTTCAGAAAAAATAAAAGATATTTCAAGGGTTAATGCAGGCAGAAATGACATCTGGACACATTTTCTTTTCCCGCTTAGCCAATGGCATTTATATGCAGATTTTGAAAACGGAAAACCTGTTGGCGGACGAATTGAAACCGTGCGGATTTTTTGCATTATTGCTTTATTTATTTTATTAATTGCCTGTATAAATTTTATGAAACTTAGCACTGCAAGAAGCGAAAAGCGTGCAAAAGAGGTGGCCACAAAGTTTTGATATGTTAGTTCTGCAAACTTTCACAATAGCGGGCGACTACATTCTTCAACCGGTTAAGATGGTTTTATCCCTCGTATTCTGAAAGCATATAATTAAATTATATCAGATACTTCGACGAGGCATTTAAACAGCGCTGAAACCGCACATCTCGTGTATCAAAACCGGACAATTACACTATATACGAAAATATTAGTAGCTGATTATCATCTTAATATGATAACGGCATTGGCATTGTACCAGTACAGGTGTTACATATATCATTTCATTAATGCCGCAATATGCTCAAAAATTATTTCGAAATTGCTTTTACAAAACCCACAAAAAACAAAATTTATTCATTTATTAATACTCACGGGTTAAGCACTGAGCGTGTATTAAGTATGCTAATGACTTTACGTGTGAACAAGGGAGCATGTGATGACTGCTTAGAGAACAAGTTACCCGCAATACACAAGTGACATATAGAAAATCGTAATCACAGTATAGGCCGGAAAATAAATCTTTATGTTTAAAAACTATCTGAGAATCGCCTGGAGAAATCTCCTGAAGAACCGAAGTTCTTCTTTCATCAACATTGGCGGCCTTTCTGTAGGGATGGCTGTGGCAATGCTCCTTGGTCTATGGATATGGGATGAGTTATCATTCAATAAGAATTTTGATAATTATAGCCGTATTGCCCAGGTGATGCAAAATCAAACTTTTGATGGAGTAGTTGGTTCCCAAAGATCTGTTCCCTATTTAATGGGCGATGAATTAAAGAAAAGCTATGGAAATGATTTTAAATATGTGTCCATGGCATCGTGGACAAACAATCATATTTTATCTTTTGGTGAAAAAAAAATCACAAAAAGCGGGAATTATTTTGAACCGCAGATCACCGAAATGCTTTCTTTAAAAATGTTGCAGGGAACACGCAGCGCTTTACAGGACAATCATTCGATCATACTTTCTTCATCAACAGCCAATGCGTTATTTGGTACCACCGATCCGGTAAACAAAATATTGAAAATTGACAATTGGCTTACTGTAAAAGTTGCAGGCATTTACCAGGACCTGCCTTATAGTTCCGACTTTAAAGACCTCACATTTATCGCTCCATGGCAACTGTATATTGATAGTTCGTCCTGGAATGAAAAGTACACCAATCCATGGCGCAGAAACGCATACCAGGCTGTTGTGCAGATAGCTGACAATGCAGATATGGGCAATGTTTCAGCAAAAATTAAAGATGTAAAACTGAAAAGAGTTTCGAATGCAGATGCAGCATTTAAGCCAGTGGTTTTCCTGCAGCCAATGAGTAAATGGCATTTGTATTCTGAATTTAAGAATGGTGTAAATACCGGTGGCAGAATCGAATTTGTATGGTTGTTTGGTGTCATTGGAATATTTGTTTTGCTGCTCGCCTGTATCAACTTTATGAATCTTTCAACGGCACGAAGTGAGAAGCGTGCGAAAGAAGTTGGCATCAGGAAAGCGATCGGTTCTTTAAGGGGTCAATTGATCAGGCAATTCTATTCTGAATCATTATTGGTAACAGCTTGTGCATTTTTATTGTCTTTGCTTTTGGTACAACTTATTCTTCCATACTTCAATGAAGTGGCAGATAAAAAAATGGCTATTCTATGGGCCAATCCTTTATTCTGGATATCGGGGATCGTATTCATATTGTTTACAGGATTTATTGCGGGAAGTTACCCGGCTCTTTATTTATCTTCTTTTCAGCCTGTAAAAGTTTTGAAAGGAACCTTCCGTGCAGGACGCCTGGCAAATGTTCCGCGCAAGGTATTGGTAGTATTGCAATTTACAATTTCTGTGATCTTAATTATCGGGACAATAGTTGTTTTTCGCCAGGTTGAATTTGCAAAAGACCGCCCTGTTGGCTACGAACGCAACCGGCTTGTGATGATCCCAATGATTACAAATGATATTCATGATCATTTTGATGTAGTGCGCAGTGAACTGAAGAATTCAGGAACTGTTGCGGAAATATCTGAGTCATCCGCGGCAACAACTTATGTTGGCGAAGTTGACAATGGTTTTGAATGGAACGGCAAAAGTGCATCGGTACAAGGTAATTTTGGGGCTGTGTTTGTTACCCCCGATTTCGGGAAAACGATAGACTGGAAGCTTGAAGAAGGGCGTGATTTTTCCAGGGATTTTCCGACAGATTCATCTGCGATGATCGTGAACGAAACCGCTGTAAAATTTATGGGGCTGAAGCATCCCGAAGGAGAAACTATAAAATGGGACGGGAGGCCTTATCATATAATTGGAGTCGTTAAAGATATGGTAATGGAATCGCCGTATGAGCCGGTTTTTCGTACTGTTTTTGTGTTGGATAAAGGCGCACAAAATATTATCAATATAAAAATAAATGCTTCTGCAGGCACTCACGAAGCATTAAGTAAAATAGAAGCTGTCTTCAAAAAATACAATCCTTCGCAGCAATTTGAGTACAAATTCATTGACGAAGAATATGCCAGGAAATTCGGTGATGAAGAACGCATTGGCAAACTCGCAAGTTTCTTTGCTGTGCTGGCAATTTTTATCAGCTTTCTCGGGCTTTTTGGTATGGCATCTTTTATGGCAGAGCAGCGAACAAAGGAGATCGGTGTTCGAAAAGTATTGGGTGCATCTGTGTTTAATTTATGGCGTTTACTCTCAAAAGAGTTTGTAATGCTTATCATCATTTCTTTATGTATTGCCGCCCCGGTCGCTTATTATTTTATGCACCAATGGTTACAGAATTATCAGTATAGAACAGAAATTTCGTGGTGGATTTTTGCGGCAGCAGGTTTTGGTGCTTTACTCATTACTCTAATAACTGTCAGTTTCCAGGCAATAAAGGCTGCGATTGCAAACCCGGTAAAAAGTTTAAGAACAGAATAATTAACAACACTTATAATTTAATTCAAAAAAAATAATACATCATGAAAAAGTTTAAACATTTTTTACCGGTACTTGCAATGTTTGTTTGTGCAAACACATTTGCGCAAACCTCTGTCGTTAATCATTTCAATAAAGTGATTGTAAGCCCTTATATACAGGTAACTTTTGTGGAAGGCAGCGAGGAAAGTGTCACCATTGAAAAAAGTACAGTAAGCAATGAAAAAATACATCTTGAGGTAAATGATAAAACGTTACGTATTTATTTGGAGGGAGCAAAGGACATACCCAAAAGCAAAAAAGTGTATGAAAACGGATACAAAGAGAAACAACCTCTTTATAAAGGAACGGTTGTAACTGCAACTATCACCTATAAAACTCTAACCGAATTATCGGTGCGGGGTGAAGAAACCCAGCTCTGCAAAAGTTTATTGAAGGGTGATAAATTCCGGTTGAGAATTTACGGGGAATCACACGTGATTTTTAATGAAGTAAACTTAGGGAAACTTCACGCTACTACCTACGGCGAAAGCGACCTGGAAATTAAATCCGGCACCATAAAAGTTCAGAGATATACAGCCTATGGGGAAAGTAAAATCAACAGCCTTGGTATCAGCGGCAAAACAGGCAGCATAACGGCATATGGTGAAGCTGCTTTTCAGATGAATGTTTCGGATGAAATTAAAATTACCGCATTTGGTGAGGCAACGCTTCAATATAAAGGCGACCCTAAAATAAATAAAGGCCTGCATTTTGGAACAATGCATGTTGACAGGATTGATTAAAAAAATGATGATAAAACGACAGCAATTCATCGGGATTTTAATGAATAAAATTTTACAATGTTTAAAAATTATTTTAAAATCGCATGGCGTAACCTGTTTAAAAATAAAGTTCACAGTGCCATTAATATTATTGGTTTGGCAACTGGTATGGCAATTGCTTTGCTGATCGGTCTTTGGGTGAATGATCAAACTTCTTTTGATCATTTTCTTCCTGCTTATCAACAGGCTTACCAGGTAAAATATAATTATAACAATAATGGTGAAATACGAACACAATCCGAAGTGTGCATACCTCTGGCAGATGCATTAAAAAAGGATGTTCCTGAAATTGCTTATACAGCTTCAGCTTTCGGCCCGGCAAATTATGGTACGCTTACGGATGTGCTTGCAGTAAATGATAAAAAAATTTCTCCGAATGGTATGATGGCCGGCACAGAGTTTTTGAAGATATTTCAATTCCCTATAGTAGCAGGCAATGCAGATAATGCATTAACAGAAATAAATTCAATTGTGCTCACTCAATCAACTGCAAAAGCATTGTTTGGAGATACAGATCCTCTTAACAAGATTGTTCTATTTAACTCAGATAATCTGAAAGTAACGGCAATAATAAAAGACATTCCTCCTAATTCCACCTTACAGTTTAGTTATATTACGCCATTCAGCAGGTTTGCCTCTGGAGGTTGGGTGAAGGCGGCTACTACAAACTGGAACCATACTTTTTTTAAGCTTTTTGCGGCACTTAAGCCTAATGTTACCTATGCACAAATGGAACCAAAAGCAAGAATGCTTGTGCAAAAATATGCTCCTGAAACGTATAAAACTTTTCAGCAGCAGGTAACTATGCAACCATTGAAAGACTGGCATTTGTTTACGGATTATAAAAATGGAATTGCGGTTGGCGGGCTTATCGATTATATAAAAATGTTCAGCATTATTGGCTTCCTTGTCTTATTGATTGCATGCATCAATTTCATGAACCTTTCTACAGCCCGTTCCGAAAAAAGGGCAAAAGAAGTAGGCGTGAGAAAAGTTGTTGGTTCAACAAGAAAAGGCCTGATCTGGCAATTCCTGGTTGAATCTGTAGTTATAACTTTCATCGCCTTTTTAATTTCATTATTTTTTGTTCAACTGGCATTGCCTGCTTTCAATGCTCTTGCCAAAACCAATATCCGCATACCTTTTTCAAACAGTAACTTCTGGCTTATCATGATAAGCTATGTGCTGCTCACAGGTTTGCTTGCGGGCAGCAGGCCTGCATTTTACCTGTCTTCTTTCAAGCCGGTAAAGGTGTTGAAAGGCACCATACAACTTGGCAAATCAGCAACTTTGCCAAGAAAGATTTTAGTGGTGCTCCAATTCACCTGTTCTGTCGGGTTAATCATAAGCACCATCATTTTTTATCAGCAAATAGAACATGCAAAAAACCGGCCCAGGGGTTATGATCCTAACCGTTTAATAATGACCCCTGCCGGTAATCCAAATTATGCTGCGCTTAAACATGACGTATTACAAACCGGGATTGTGAGCAGCATGACCAAATCACTAAGCCCTGCAACTGACGTCAATTCACACAATACTATAGATAACTGGCAAGGCAGGTTGGCCAACGAACCATTATCGCTCGCAATGAATGCCTTGAGCGATACCGATTATTTTAAAACACTCGGCATGCAATTAACAGAGGGTAGAAATTTTACAGGCAATTTTGGTACCGATTCAACATGTGTTATACTTAATGAGGCAGCCGTAAAACGAATGCGTTTTAAAGAACCCTTAAACCAGGTAATCACATGGTCATTGTCCAATGCGCCGAACAACCTGCGGGTAATAGGTGTGGTAAAAGATGCCTTAACGAATGCTCCGTTTTCCGCGGCAGAGCCGACTATTTTTATTTTTCAGCCCGACTGGACGTTTAATATTATGTATCGTTTGTCACCAACAGTAAACACACAGGCTGCACTTGCAAGGCTAAAGCCGATATTCAATAAATACAATCCGGATTATCCTTATGAATATCATTTTGTTGATGAAAGTTATGCAACAAAATTTGAGCTTGAAATGCTCATTGGCAGATTGGCGGGTATTTTCGCGGCACTCGCCATATTCATTTCATGCATGGGCTTGTTTGGCCTTGCCGCATATGTTGCGGAACAACGCACGAAAGAAATTGGAATACGTAAAGTATTGGGTGCTTCCCTGGCACAGGTCTTTTTATTGCTCACAAAAGATTTTTTCGTTTTGGTAATAATAAGTTGTGTTATAGCATCGCCTGTTGCTTTTTACTTTTTACAGAACTGGCTAAACAATTATTATTATCGTATCAATATTGGCCCGGGAGTATTTATTATTTCAGCGGCGGTGGCAATCGTAATTACAATTATTACTGTCAGCTTCCAGGCAATAAGAGCAGGAATAGCAAACCCTGTGAAGTCGCTGAGAACAGAATAGAAGGTTGAAGATTGACGGTTGAAGGTTGAAGGTTGAAAGTTGAAAGTTGAGAGTGGAGAGTTGATGAATAGCTCACAGCCCGTATTAAATTTATAACATGATAAAGAATTATTTTAAAATTGCATGGCGGAATATGACACGCCATAAAGCTTATTCAGCTATTAATATTTTTGGATTAGCCATTGGCATTGCGTCATGTCTGCTTATTTTGCGATATGTATCATTTGAGTTGAGCTATGAAAATTTCCAGGTCAATAAAGACAGGATCTATCGTATACAACAGGACCGGTACGACAACGGTAAGCTAAGTACGCAATGGGCTGCCGGCGCTTTTGGAGTTGGTAACGCTTTCAAAGATGCGATACCCGAAATAGAGGACTATGTGAAGCTTGTTCAGAATAGCCGGGTTATTACCGAGGTTAGTAACCAGCCTGCCAAAATTGAAAAGGTGTTTTTTGCCAGCGGCTCTTTCTTCAACATATTTACCTACCCTTTGCTTGGGGGAGATCGTAATACGGCATTAAAAGAACCCTTTACGGCGGCTTTATCAGAAACAACCGCACGCCGGATATTTGGCAGTACGAATGTTATAGGAAGGCGGCTTGAATTAAACCGGAATAGTAATTATGCTATCACAGCAGTATATAAAGATGCGCCGGTTAATACGCAGTTAAAACCGGATATACTTCTTTCGTATGCTACATTTATCAAAATGAATGGCCCTGATAACAACCCTGAAGCTGCATGGGAGTGGGATGGATGCCTTACTTATGTGGTACTTCGAAAAGACGCAAATCCTGCAGCCATTGAGAAAAAATTTTCGCCAATAGCTGAGAAATTCGTTGGCGCTGATATGAAGAAATACAATTCCGCCGTCATTTATCATTTGCAGCCATTAAAGGATATTCATTTGTATTCTCATTACATGATGGAACCCGGCGAAAACGGCGATGGCAAAACAGTATACCTTTTATTAGGGATTGCATTTTTTATTGTAATAATTGCCTGGGTAAATTATATTAATCTTGCCACGGCCCGTGCTATAACCCGGGCAAGAGAGGTGGGAGTACGCAAGGCAATAGGCTCGCAACGTAAACAACTGGTTATCCAATTCCTTTCCGAATCAGCCCTGATGAATGGAATTGCAGTGGTGCTTGCTTTGTTGATTGTTATGGCTGCTATTCCGGGCTTCAATTCACTTTCCGGCCAGCAAATTTCTTTTTCGTTATTTGGGCAAAGCCAGTTTTGGGTGTCGCTTTTTGTATTGCTTATAACCGGGATATTCTTATCTGGCTTGTATCCTGCATTTGTGCTATCCGGCTTTAAGCCTATTGATGTATTAAAGGGCAATATGGGCAGCACAACACAGGGCTCTTTGCTTAGAAAATCATTAGTGGTGTTTCAATTTGCCGCATCATTGTTTTTATTAATTGGGACGGTTACCGTTTACCGGCAGATACAATACATGCGCAAACAGTCGTTGGGAATTAATATAGATCAAACATTGGTGGTAACAGCGCCAGGCGTAGGAATTGATTCAACGTATCTGCAAAAAATGACTGCTTTCAAAAAGGAATTACAGCAACAGTCATCCGTTAAAGATATTGCAGTATCTACAAGCATACCAGGTGAGCCCGTTGGCTGGAATGCAGGCGGGATCAAGTTGGTAGGTACCGATGAAAATACCCAGAAGCAATATCGGGTGATAGGAGTTGATTATGATTATATGAAGACTTATGGGTTGAAAGTAGTTGCGGGACGTGTTTTTTCAAAAAGCTTTGCCACCGATGACAGTAGTGTAATATTTAACCGCAAGGCAATTGAGCAATTGGGATTTAATAAGCCCGAAGAAGCGCTTAATAAAAGAATTGATTTTTGGGGGCGCCGGTATACTATTGTTGGCGTAACGGAAAATTTTCATCAGCAATCTTTGCATGAGGCATACGAACCATTAATTCTTCGTTTAATTCCTGATGTCAATGGTTACTTATCCATAAAAACCGATGCCGCACAGTCAACGAAAACTATAAATATTGTAAAAGCAGAATGGGATAAATTTTTTCCGGGAAATACGTTTGAGTATTTTTTCCTTGACGATCATTTTAATGATCAATATAAGGCCGACCGGCGGTTCGGGCAGGTATTTAGCCTGTTTACCGGGCTTGCTATATTAGTTGCATGCATGGGATTGTTTGGCCTTGCTTCTTTCACAACCCTTCAGCGTACAAAAGAAATTGGTATTCGGAAAGTTTTGGGCGCATCAGTTTACAGCATCCTAACACTCCTCTATCGCGACTTTGCGCTTCTGCTGTTCGTTGCATTCATCATAGCGAGCCCTCTTGCATGGCTCACTACTTCAAACTGGTTGCAGGGCTATGCTTTTCGTATCGGCATACACTGGATATATTTTATACTTCCTTTTCTTTTAATCGTAGCCATTGCGTTAATCACGGTCAGTTATCAATCTATTAAAGCAGCTATTGCAAATCCTGTAAAAAGCTTACGAACAGAATAGTAACTGGTCAGGAATGAACAGGCAATGCGCATAAGTGATAAACAAAATATAAATTACCATGATAAAAAATTATTTCAAAACAGCGCTTCGCAATTTATTAAAGAATAAAACTTTTTCTGCGATAAATATTATTGGCCTTGCAATAGGAATGGCGGTATGTATCGTTATCATGTTGTTTGTTTTCTACGAAAATAGCTTTGATAATTTTCACACAAAGAATATTTACCGCCTCAACGAAGTGCAGAAGTTTGAAGGTATGGTCGCATCACAGAAGGTCGGTCTATCTATGTTTCCTATGGGGCCAACTCTAAAAAATGAGTTCCCTGAAATAAAAAATTTTACAAGGATACACTGGACAGACAAGTACCAGATGACCTATGGCGAGAAACGTGTATATTTCCCGCAATCGTATTTTGTTGACTCAACCTTTCTTCAGTTATTCGACTTTAAATTAATTAAAGGTAACAGGCAAACGGTTCTGCAAAAACCACACAGTGTTGTGTTGACGCAATCTGCTGCCGAAAAATTATTTGGTAAGGAAGACCCAATAGGAAAAACAATTAATCATTATAGTGACGATACAACAACCTTTGTTGTGACAGGGATTTTAGAAAATGTACCTCAGAATTCACAACTGCAATTCGATGCCTTATATTCATTTAGTTCTATTTACCAGCCGTGGATGTTTAATAACTGGGGAGGTAACTGGCTGGACACTTATTTTGAGTTGGCGCCAAATACAAACATTGCAGCCCTTGAAAAAAAGTTTCCTGCTTATTTAAAAAAATACATGGCAAAGAATGATAGCTGGAAGAGTTATGAATTGTTTCTTCTGCCCTTAAATGTTGTACATGCAGGTGCAACGGATATCGGTTTGGATTATCTCAATTATCAAAAATTTGATAAAAGTTATACCAACATATTTTTTGCAATTGCATTAATAGTAATGCTTATCGCCTGCATTAATTTTATGAATCTCTCCACGGCGCGTTCTACAGAAAGAGCAAGAGAAGTAGGCATTAGAAAAACTGTAGGTGCACTTCGCTGGCAATTGTCTGTTCAATTTATCAGCGAGTCAGTTATTTTAACCTTATTCGCATTAATACTTGCCATTTTTTTGGTTGAGTTATTTTTACCTTATGTTAATCAATTAAGCCAACGCTCGCTTCAATTGCCGTTGTTCACTAATATGTGGCTCCCTGGATCCATTCTTTCAGGAACTATACTAATAGGAGTTCTTTCAGGCCTTTATCCTTCAGCCTATTTATCGTCATTTCAACCCGTGAAGGTTTTAAAAGGATCTGTTCAAACAGGAAAAAGTAAAGGAAACATCCGGAATATTCTTGTTGTAGTTCAATTTTCCAGTGCTATCTTTTTAATGATCGCAACCTTTTTTGCACTAAGGCAATTGAAATATATGCAGCATCTTGATCCCGGCTTTAACCGGGAACAGGTGGTAACTATACCACTTGATGGGATCACGTATAAAAAATTTGGCGTAGTGAAAGAGGAGTTATTGAACAATACGTTGATATCAGCCGTAACCGGCGCCCAGGATGTCTTAGGCAGCCATCTTGATCAATCCGGCGTTCAATTTATAGGAGATGGGCCTAAACGTGATCTCTCTTCGACAAGGTTGATCGTTGATCACGATTACCTCACCATGTATAAAATTTCTTTGGTGGCTGGTAAAAACTTTTCCGCGGAGCCTACACAAAACGGGAAAGAATATATAGTTAATGAGGCACTTGCAAAAGAATTATTGAAGGATAATCCTAAAGCGCAGATACAATCACTGATCGGGAAACATTTTGGCTTTGATTCCAGTGGAACTATTAATGGAACTATTATCGGTATTGCCAAAGATTTCAATTTTAATTCGCTTCATTATAAGATTGAAACAATGTTTATGTTTAATCAAAAGGATTGGGGCTTCAGCAATATATCGGTGAAAATAAACAGTAGCAAGGCAAAAGATGCAATCGCTTTCATTCAGTCAGTATGGCAAAAGAATTTTCCCGATCATCCTTTTGAATACCAGTTTCTCGATGATCATTTTTCAGATGTATACCGGGCAGATTCACAGGTGAGTTCAATTGTTGGGATATTGGCAACACTGGCCATCATCATTTCATGCCTTGGATTATTTGGCCTTGCTTCCTACTCAGCAGAAAGAAGGGTAAAGGAAGTGGGCATAAGAAAAGTGTTGGGTGCATCTGTGCAAAATATTATCACGATGCTTTCGAAAGATTTTTTAAAGTATGTTTTAATAGCAGCAATTATAGCATGGCCGCTGGCATGGCTGAGTGTTTATAAATGGCTACAGGATTATGCATATCGTATAGATATAAGCTGGTGGATATTTTTAGCGGCTGTTTTTATTGCAATGATTATTGCGTTTGTGACCATAAGTTTCCAGGCTATAAAAGCGGCAATAGCCAATCCGGTTAAGAGTTTGAGAACAGAGTAGGGACACCCCGCGGGGTGTCCTGTCAATGGTCAATGGTCAATGTAGTAAGATACCAATAAAATAAAAACAATCATATATGTTTAAAAACTATTTTAAAATAATCGCCAGGAACCTGTGGAGAAATAAGTTGTATACGCTTATTAATATCATTGGTCTTGGAGTTGGTATTGCCTCCATCGTATGGGGGGTTCAAAATTACCGCTTCAGTTTTAGCTATAATAACTTTCATAAAGACACGAAAAGTATTTTTCGTGTAATTACAAAAGCCCAGGGAAGTGACAACCTGAAAGGGGTGTGCCCGATGGCTTTGGCTACTGCTGCAAAGAATGATTTTTCAGTTGTAAAAGAAACAGTGCGGTGGGACGGCCGTGGCCTTGCTATTAAGGCAGATCAGAGCGAACCCTTCGCCTCCTGGGTACATTTTACAGATCCCGCTTTTTTTGAATTCTTTAATTTTCCACTTATACATGGAACTATCAATTTAAATGATCGCTCAACTGTATTAATTACTGAGAAAGCCGCGCAAAAGTTTTTTGGAAGTGCAAACCCCATTGGAAAAACTTTATTGTTTTATTCTGATGAGCCTTATAAAAAACCATTGACTGTTACCGGTATCCTGAAAGACCCTCCAATGAATTCTTCTTTTCAATTCGAAGTGATTACGCATTTCGATAACCAGTATCAACCGGATGGCTCCATCATTAAAAACGATGACTGGCGTTGGTTTGTAGATGCAGTGTTCATGAAGCTCTCTCAACCCGGAGAGGCCGCAAAGCTGGCTAATGATTTTAAGAAATATCTTCCACTGCAACAAACTGCAGGTAAAGATATAAAGCTTACGTCCTTTATTATAGAACCGCTTTCACAGGTTGCCAATCATGACAGGGAAATCGAGAGCAATGCCTTGTATTCACGCCCGCAGGACTCTGCAACTTATGGGCCATTAATACTCGCTATATTAATATTACTTTCTGCTTGTTTAAATTTTGCCAATACGTCTGTATCACAGAGCAATCGCCGACTTAAAGAAATAGGTGTGCGTAAAGTGATGGGTAGCTCATACCGCCAGATCATATTTCAGCAGTTGCTTGAATGCGCTTGTATTGTAGTGCTCGCAATCGGTTTGTCCATTATTATTAATAACTTCTGGCTGCCTGCTTTCAATGCTATGTTTACTTTTGTAAATGTAACAGCCCATTACTTTACCGATTATACTTTGCTTGCCTTCCTGGCGTTCATAATGGTCGGAGTAACCTTGCTTGCAGGTGCTTATCCTGCATTTTATATCAGTAGGTTTAATGCTACAAAAATTTTCAGAGGCTCGGTAAAATTTGGTGGCAGCAATCTTTTTTCCCGTGTATTGCTGGGACTACAGATTGTTATATCGTTTATCACAGTGATTGCAGGTGTGGCTTTCTCACGAAATTCCGAATTTCAACGAACCTACGATTTTGGCTACGATAAAGAAAATATCATAGGGGTAAATTTACAAAATGAACCTGCTTTTGCGTCGGTTCGTGATGAGCTCAGTAAAATTCCGGAGATTGATAAAATGTCAGGCGCCAAAGACCAGGTTGGATTTTCTTACGGGGGTATTATGCTTGATGCCAAAGGAGAAAAGAAAAAGAGCAATTACATGGAAGTTGGTGAGAATTATTTAGACGTAATGAATATGAAATTGGTCGCGGGGAGAGCATTTAATACATCCGGAAAGGGCGACTATGGCCAATCGATGTTAATCAATGAGAAACTTGCATTTGAAATTGGATGGAAGCCGGAAGAAGCTATTGGCAAACAAATAAGAACAGATTCTGCTGTTTGCACAGTCATAGGCGTTTTAAAAGATTTCACACAAAACAGCCTGTTTGAACCAATGGTTCCGGTAGCCATATGCCTGGTTGCGCCCGAAAAGTATACACAAATAATCATTCATGCAAAGCCCGGTTCGCTCAACAGTGCTTACGACCATGCAAAGGCGGCATGGGCTAAATTGTATCCTTTGAAGCCCTTCAGGGGATATTACCAGGATGAAGTTGCCGCTGAAGCATCACGTGTTAATAAAAGTATTGCCACCATATTTTTTTGGTTCGCAATTATTTCTGTGCTTATGGCTGCGACAGGAATGTTTGCACTGGTATCATTATCTGTATTAAAAAAGATGCGGGAAATAGCCATCCGCAAAGTTGTGGGTGCAAGTGACAGGCATATTTTCCGGCTGGTGCTAAAAGGTTATTTGTGGATATTTCTCGTGGCAGCAGGTATTGGTTGTTATGCGGGCTACACGCTTTCCAAATTGTTGATGGATATGATATTCAGGATAAATGCGGGTGTAAGTATTGCGTCTGTAACTCTTTCTTTTATATGCGTGCTGGTTATTAGCGCCATCACAATCGGGTCAAGGGTTTTGTGGGCAGTGCGCAAAAAAGCAACGGATGTACTGAAGGCGAATTAACCGTTAGCTGTGAGCTGTCAGCCATGAGCCGTGAGCTCAAAGCTGATAGCTCAAAGTTGATAGCTAAAAAAATAAATCTCATGATAAAAAATTATTTCAAAATTGCCTGGCGGAACTTAATGAAAAATAAAATTTTTTCATTCATCAATATCCTTGGTTTAACCATTGGTATTACAGTATGCATGATGATCTTTCTTTTCATCATGAATGAATACAGTGTTGATAGTTTTCATAAGCAGGAAAAAAACATTTATCGTGTAATGCGCGGGTTTGATGACAATGGCTCTATAAAAATGGTCTCTTATCTTTCGGGCCCCTATGCACCGGCGTTTTTAAATGATTTCAAAGGAGAGATAGTAAAAGCGGTTCGTGTAAATCCCACTGATGGATTGGTAAAAATTGGTGACAGATCTTTCCACGAGAAGAAAATGTATGATGTGGATGATGATTTTTTCAGTTTGTTTTCATTTCCATTGATAAGAGGGAACGCTTCGACGGTTTTAAAAGATCCATCGAGCATAGTGCTGACAGAAACCACCGCGAAAAAATATTTTGGTAGTATTGATAATGCAATGGGGAAAGTGGTGAAGCTTAATAAAGAACTCAATTTAAAGGTAACTGGTATTGCTAAAGACGTGCCCTCCAATTCTCATCTTGATTTTGATCTCGTGGTACCTATTTCAAACTATTCTAATAAGGATTATTTTAAAGTATGGATTAATAACGGCATGTTTACCTATGTGTTACTTGGCCCGCATGTAAGCGAAGCGCAGGTGGAAAGCCGCCTGCCTCAATTTATGCAGAAATACATGGGTGCTGATATGAAGAAATACGGGTTTCATTTTACGCTGTCACTTACTCCTCTATCGGGTATATATTTTGAAGATGCGGCATTTGATAACGTAAAACATGGCAGTAAAACGGTCGTGTATATTTTTCTTTCCATTGCCATTCTTATACTGCTGATTGCGTGTATCAATTTCATGAATCTTTCTACGATTCGGGCAGTAGAACGTTCCAAAGAAGTTGGGTTAAGAAAGGTTATGGGGGCATTGCGCAATCACCTGGTATGGCAATTCATTGGAGAATCTATTTTATTAACTATTATTTCATGCGTTCTATCCGTTGGTTTATTATTTCTCTTTATGCCAATGTATAATCAATTGCTTGGTTATACATTAGCCGTTTCATGGAATGCCTGGCCGGTGTATTTATTTCTACTTGGCGTAATAATAGTCGTTGGTTTTTTAGCCGGAAGTTACCCTGCATTTTTTCTTTCTGCGTTTTCGCCGATCGAAGCATTAAAAGGAAAATTAAAACTCGGAAAGCGTGGGTCATTTTTCAGGCAGGTGCTCGTTGTAGTTCAATTTGGTATTTCGGTTTTGCTCATCATCGGCACTATTATAATTATGAGCCAAATGCGTTTTATGAAAAATAAACAGCTCGGGTATACTAAAGAACAAACTGTTATTGTGCCAATAGATAACAATGACATTTATAATAACCAAAATACTTTTAAAACCGATTTACAAAATGAAAGTAATGTTGCGTCGGTCTCGATGATGTCTGGCGAGCCAGGTGGCTTTTTTGACTTACATATGTTTGATGTAGAAGGCCATAATGAAAAATGGAGGTCGAGAACCGAATTTGCCGATTTTCAATTTGTAAAAACTCTTGGTTTAAAAATTATAGCCGGAAGAGATTTTTCTCCTGATCATCCAACGGACACTACAGACGCAGTTTTAATCAACCGCACTGCTGCCGCAAATCTTGCATGGACTCCTGATCAGGCTGTTGGCAAATGGATACAAAATACGGTGCGGGATAATAAAAAAAGAACCGTGATAGGGGTTATAGACGATTTTAATTTCCTATCGCTAAAGGAAAATATGGATGCACTGGTGATTTCACCTGCCATGGACAGGAGGGTTACATTGATAAAATTAAAACCGGGAAATATTGAAGCAGCACTGGCGCTAATAAAAAAAGATTACAACAGAGCCGCTCCCGTTTATCCATTTGAATTTACTTTCCTGGATGAGAAATTTAATGAACTATATAAAACTGATATAAGACAACAAACCATACTTGGGATATTTTCCGGCCTGGCAATTTTTATTGCATGCCTGGGCTTGTTTGGCCTGGCGTCATTTACGGCAGCAAAACGTATTAAAGAAATCGGCGTGAGAAAAGTACTGGGCTCATCTATAAAGGGTATTGTGCTATTATTGTCAAAAGATATGTTGCAGCCCGTGCTTATTGCAACAACTATTGCCATACCTGTGGGGTATTATACGATGAATAAATGGTTGCAAAACTTCGCTTACCGTACACCGTTACATTGGTGGATTTTTGTTCTGGCCGCTTTAATAACATTTGGGATTGCATTGTTAACGATAAGTTTTAAAGCAGTTAAAGCAGCAATAGCCAACCCCGCGGAGAGCCTGCGGTCAGAGTAGGGAAGGCCCGTGGGCTGTCCTGGCGCCAGGGACGGGCCGTGGGATTGCCCTGTCAATGGGCAATGATCAAAAATAAAATCATTAATTAATAAATCGAACAACTTATGCTCAAAAATTATTTCAAAATCGCGTGGAGAAACCTCATGAAGAATAAGATCTTTTCGTTCATCAATATTTTTGGTTTAAGTGTGGGCCTTACGTGCTGTATGCTGATCTCGGTTTATTTGTATAATGAAGTGAGCTATGATAAATACCACAAAAATATTGACAGGCTCTTCGAATTGGCAACCACTTTTATTAAAGATGGCAAGGCGGACAAAACGCCCAACACGCCTGCACCTATGGCGGCTGCAATGAAGCAGGAGTTTCCTGAAATTAGTGAAACTGCCAGGTTGCTGCCATTGTTTTCCGACGACAAAACATTACTGCAATATAAAGGAGATAAAACCGGAGCGAAGTCTTTTTATGAAACAAAAGGTTATATGGCAGATGTTTCCTTCTTCAGGTTGTTTAATTACAATTTTATTGAAGGTGATGGCGCAACTGCTTTGAAAGAGCCAAACAGTATAGTGTTGAGTGAGGAGGTTGCAAAGAATTTTTTTGGCGATCAGCCTGCGTTAAACAAGGTGATCCATGTGAACAGCAATACCAACGGTGAATTTGATTTTAAAGTTACCGGTATTTACAGAGCCTTTGATAAACCCTCTCAAATTGACGCGAGGTTTTTTATTTCAGTTGGGGGAGGCGGTATTGAACAATTTATGAAGCAACAAACTGACATGGTGAGCAATAACATGTTCAATACTTTCTTTTTATTAAAACCGGATGCAGATGCGAAGCTATTGGAAAAGAAATTCCCTGCTTTTGTCGATAAATACATGACGGCAGGTTTAAAAGCAGCGGGCTTTTATAAAAAACAATTTTTAATTCCTGTAAAAGATCTTCACTTGTATTCGGGGATGAGCAATGATATTTCATCCACAGGATCGGTTAGCGTAACTTATTTATACATTCTTGCCTCAATTGCGCTGTTCACATTATTAATTGCGTGTATCAACTTTATGAATTTATCTACTGCACGTTCTTCCAAACGTTCTGCGGAAGTTGGAATACGGAAAGTATTGGGCGCGGGGAAGCAATCACTTATAAAACAATTTCTTGGTGAATCATTCATGATGAGTATCATTGCTTTCGCAATTGCACTATGCTTAACAAAGCTATTGCTTCCGGCATTTTCGGACGTTGCCGGTAAAAATTTATCGCTTGGTTTTTCACAACAGTGGGTTATTATAATTGGGTTTTTCGGACTGGCAGTTATAACAGGGTTAATTGCGGGGATTTATCCTGCATTTTACCTTTCTTCATTTCAACCTGTGAAAGTTTTGAAGGGAAGATTCACTAATTCCTTATCAGCAGTTGCTTTAAGGAAAGGATTGGTAGTGTTTCAGTTCATTATTTCTGTTGTGCTCATAATAGCTTCTGTTGTTATCATGGATCAAATGAAATATTTGCGCTCTACAGACCTCGGTTTTGCAAAAGATCAGCAAATAGTGATACCGTTGAGAAGCACCACAGCAAAAAATAGTTATGCTGCTCTGAAAAATGATGTTAAATCAAATCTCCAGGTTCAAAATGTGGGAGCAACTTTATTTTATCCGGGTATCGTTAATCCAACCGATATGGGTATGTATAAGGAGGGTAAAACCGTGGACGATGCGAAAGACGTACACACCAATTGGGTCGACGATTCTTTTCTTCAGACACTTGAAATCAAGATCGCTTCCGGAAGGTTATTTTCAAAGGATTTTCCATCAGATACAAGCTCCCGGATCATCTTTAACGAAGAAGCAGTAAAGCAAATAGGTTTTAAATCACCGCAGGAAGCAATAGGCAAAAAAGTATATTTTGACTGGCGTGGGCAAAGTTATTCATGGACAATTATTGGTGTTGTAAAAGATTTTCATTTCCAGGATTTGCATGTACCTATTACGCCCTATGCGTTCCAGTTAAATAATCAGCCTAATTATAATTATCTTATCATTCATGCAAAATCTGCAGATATTTCTTCCCTGTTAAAGTCTGTTCAGGCAAGCTGGCATAAATTAAATCCCAATGAGCCGTTTGAATATAGTTTTCTTGACAAGGATTTCCAGAAAAATTATGAAGCAGAAAACAGGTTGTCATCGATAGTTGGCTACTTTACTATTATAGCCATACTTATTTCATGTTTGGGATTGTTCGGCCTCGCCACATTCAGTGCGGAACAACGTATCAAGGAAATCGGTGTACGTAAAGTGCTCGGTGCAAGTGTCGTAAGTATCGTTTCCCTGTTATCAAAAGATTTTTTAAAACTTGTTATCATCTCTATTATAATTGCTTCCCCGATTGCCTGGTTTGTGATGAACAAGTGGCTCCAGGATTTTGCATATAAGCCGCCTATTAGTTGGGGAGTGTTTGCAGTTACCGCAATAGTTGCATTGATAATAGCGTTGGTGACGATAAGCTTCCAGGCAATAAAAGCCGCGATAGCAAACCCGGTAAAGAGTTTAAGAACGGAATAGGAAACGTGAATGGTGAATGGTCAATCGTGAATTAATAAATCGGGCATTTAAAAATAATGCATCTTAAATCAAATAATATGTTTAAGAATTATTTAAAAACCGCATTCAGAAATATTACACGAAACAAAGTTTATTCTTTCATCAACATTGCAGGTTTAAGTATTGGCCTGGCGTGCGCCATGCTTATTTTATTGTATGTAAAAGATGAAGTGAGCTTCGACAGGTTTCATAAAAATGTAAACAACATTTACCGTATTGCGAGAAAATCAAAACACAACAATGAAAATGGCACCACAGGTTTTTTACAAGGACCCAGGTTTACACAAAATATTCCGGGCTTTAAATCTTTTGTTCGTGTGGAGGGCAGTTCTGAAGACATAAAAATAGGAACTGAAGTGCGGCAGCAGGATGGAGTGTTGTCTGTTGACTCAAATTTCTTCTCTGTATTTACATTCCCTTTATTATCCGGAGACCCTAAAACCTGTTTAACGGAAC
>JBDTZL010000229.1:0-8449 GCA_040005125.1 Ginsengibacter sp. | reverse complement strand
GCACAGTTTGAATTTCCTGATGGTTATCATATAATGGATCTTGGTTGCGGTGGGGGCTTCCCGGGAATTCCACTCGCAATTTTTTTTCCGAAGGTTCAGTTTTATATGGTTGACAGTATCAATAAAAAATTGAAAGTTGTTGAGGCTGTTGCGTCGTCTATTGGATTAAAAAACATAACTACTCAACATTCCAGGGCGGAAGATATAAAGGGTAAAAAATTTGATATCGTGGTTTCGAGGGCTGTCGCGTCATTAAAGGATCTTTGGTTTTGGAGCAGGCCATTATTAAAAAAGAAACCTGTTGATCAACCAAAAAAATTAACCGGCCTGATTTGCCTAAAGGGTGGTGATCTTAAAAGCGAGATCGCTGAAAGTGGCTGCAGGACTAAGATATGGGAGATAGATACCCTGTTTAATGAGGCATTTTTTAAGGAGAAGTATATCTTGCAGGTTATTCCTGCTTGATAAAACGGAATAACCAATTGTCGGTCTGTGGCGTATTCCCAATCGGAAAAGGATGTTTGGCGCCGGTATCCTCAAATCCGAATTTTTTATAAAAGGCTTTGGCTTTTTCATTATGCTCCCACACACCCAACCATAACACTTCGTAATCTTTTGCAGAAGCAAAATCCAAAGCGAAAGTCATCAGCTTTGCGCCTATTTTTTGAGACTGATATTCTTTTGAAACATAAATTCTTTTTAATTCAATACCCCTATGCTTTTTTATTTCAGCAACGTCGCTTTCATCTTCTTTTAATCTTATATATCCTGCAGCTTCTCCGTTGATAAAAGCAATAAAATAAAAATCATCTGTATCCTGTAGCTCTTTATAAACCTCTTGGAGATTAAAACTGGTTTCAATAAATCCTTGTATATCTTCATTAGTACAGGTGCCATGAAATGTATCAAAGAAAGTAACCGAGCTTAATACTGACAGCAACTGGGCATCAGTTGTAACAGCCCTCCTGATATGTACGTCTCCTTCTACCAATTCAATTTGAGGGCATTATTTTTTTGATCAATATCTGCCATTCTTTTCGTGGGATCAATTTCAACAAGAACCAATTCATGAAGTGGATGTTTAAATTCAACCACGTATGTTGGATTGGTCCAGTTCCATTCATCATGAATGATCCTGGTTTCATTATTTTCTGCCGGCTTATTGCCAAACATAAGATCTAAAGGAACGTAATGCAATTCCTTTGTGCTGTCTTTAAATGTAAGCTGAAGATCAACAGGCATAGGCATTTGGCCAATTCTCCTCAATCGTATTTTTGAAATGCCACTTTCTTCCCACAGGCTGTCGATGCTATAATCGGTTGTCTTTGTTGTGTACACCCAATATTCCTTGTACCAGTCGAGTTGAATACCGCTTACATCCTGCGCAACTTTCATAAAGTCGGAAGCATTAGGATGTTTAAATCTCCAAAGCCTGTAATATTCCAGTAAAATTTTGTCTCTTATAGAATCACTAACGATATAGCCTAACTGTTCCAAAAAAATATCCCCTTTTGAATAGGCATTAATGCTGTATCCCACGTTTGTGTTGTAATGATCTGAATGTGTTGTAAGAGGCTCATCGAGTTTTTGCTTCGTCAAAAAATAGTAGCTTCCATAAGACTCCGCATGATTTTTTGGTAGTTCCTTTCCTGAATTCTCGTCTTTTATATTCATCACCTTATTATAGTAACCAGTCACTTCGCCTTCCCCATAAGTTGTAAAACCCTCATCCATCCAGGGATACAGACTTTCGTTTGTACCCAGCATCATCTGGTACCAGCTATGCATCCACTCATGAAAAACACCTCCGAGCCCGGGGCCTTTTAATAATGTGGCCATAGGATATTCCATGCCCCCGTCTCCGCCCTGAATGAAGGAATATTGAGGATAAGGATATTTTCCGAAACGCTTTTCCATATATGGAAGCACAGTAACAGCAGCGTCGGCAACAATTTCCCAGATTTTTTGAAGTGAATCTACCTTTTTATAGATCACGTTCAAAACCACTCCATCCTGCTTTTTTACAATGTGTTCGTAATCGGGATCGGCAGCCCATACAAAATCATGCACATTGTTTCCAACAAAATGCCAGGTGCGTTTAACTGAAGAAATATCTTTTAAAGGAGTGCCGGCCTTATCATATCCCCAGCCAATTTCCAGAGCATTTTGTAACACACCGGTTCCGCCAAGCTTATAAGACTTGTCAATTTTTATAGTAACATCATAATCACCCCATACTCCATAGAATTCCCTGGCAACATAAGGCGTGGGGTGCCAGCCTTCGTAATCATATTCACACATTTTGGGATACCACTGGCTCATGCTGTAACGAATACCCTCGGCATTGTCACGGCCACTTCTTCTTACCTGCAAAGGTACCTGGGCTTCAAATTCGAGATTGAAGGTCACTTTGCTGCGAGGCATTATGGGTTTTGTAAGATCCACTTCTAAAATAGTTCCGTGGAGTTTCACCGGTTGTTCTACCCCATTCATTTTCAGAAATTTTATTTTCTGATAACCAATTTCTGATGGAGATAACTTAGAAATCCGGTCTTTCACACGCGAGTCCCAGTCAGGTCTTCCATTTATAAGTGTTTTACCCAATTCCCGGCTCCTTACATCCATTTCGCTGCCCGGCTGAAAAGCATTCCAGTACAAATGAAAAAATACCTTACCGAGTTTATCGGGTGAGTTATTTGTATATTCTAATTTTTGTATACCGGTAAATTGATTGGTATTTACATCTACATCCACATTCATCGTATATTTCACGAGTTGTTGCCAGCGATTGGATTGGGCCACCACAAAAATGGCAAATGAAAGAGTAAAAATTAAAAATAAGCTGAGCCGTTTATTCATGATTTCAATTTAAATAATAGTTGTAAACTTCGGCAAAAAAAAAGCTATAAAAAACAAAAAGAACAGGAAGAAGCTCAAAATGTCTTGCATACCGTGGCTTTGAAAACCAATTTATCCCTTACCCTTCACCACAATAACTATTTCACCCCTGACATCCCTGGAATTAAAATAATCATGTACTTCCTGCAGAGACCCTCTTTTATTCTCTTCATAAATTTTAGTAAGCTCCCGGCTTACAGAACACTGCCTTTCGGCGCCAAAATATTCCATAAAATCTTTCAAAGTTTTTATCAACCGCATGGGGCTTTCATAAAATACCATAGTACGATCTTCATGTGCCATTTTTTTTAAAAAAGTTTGCCTTCCCTTTTTTAAAGGCAGGAAACCTTCAAAGCAAAAGCTATTTATGGGAAGGCCGCTGTTTACCAATGCAGGAACAAAAGCGGTTGCCCCCGGCAGGCATTCAACTTTAATATCATTTTTGATACATTCACGAACCAGCAGAAACGCAGGATCACTTATTCCCGGTGTGCCTGCATCTGTAAGCAAAGCCATTGTTTTGCCCGAGTTTAACTGGTCAATGAGATGATTGTAAATTTTATGCTCATTGTGCTGGTGGTAAGGTGTTGTTGGCTTTTCTATATTATAATGACGGAGAAGCTTAGACGAAGTGCGGGTATCTTCCGCTAATATTAAATCCACTGTTTTCAATATTTCAATGGCTCTGAAAGTAATGTCTGCAAGATTGCCAATAGGGGAAGGAACTATGTAAAGCATATAATTAGCCAATTAGCTAATTAGCTAATTAGCTAATTACGTGATCTGTATCGTATATTCCTCCATAACGGGGTTGGCGAGAAGTTTTTTAGAGGCTTCTTCTGCAATTTGATTTGCCTCCTCAGAGCCGGATGCTTCAATGTGTAATTGTATATGTTTACCAATTCTCACATCTTCAATGTTTTTTAACCCAAGGTTAGAAAGCCCGCCCATTACGGCTTTTCCCTGCGGATCAAGAAGCTCTCTGAGAGGCATTATTTTAATTTCAGCCAGGAAGTTCATTCACTTTTTATTTTAATTGTTAATAAGGATAATAGTATGTAACATATGAAAACTATCGGCACAGCTATCCATCGCAAAAAAATTGCCGCAATGATGGCAATTGCCAGTAAAGTAATTTTCGGAATATTATTTTTCAAAGTATAGTCAGGAAATTTTAATGCCATCATCCGGAGATTGGAAACCATCAGGTAACTGAGTACAATAACAAGCGAATATAAAAACCATTTATTGATAAGCAGAATGTTTACGCCGTTGATAGTATTGAAATGCAAAATAAGCGGGAAGGATGCAATTAATAAACCAACAGCAGGTACAGGCACTCCTTTGAAAGAATACGCCTGTGTTTCATCGAGATTAAATTTTGCAAGCCTATATGCAGCGGCGCAACTCAAAATAAAGGCAGGCGCTAACGATAATACGGACACATCAAGACCGTTTTCTTCCCTTGCAAAAGAAAACCTGAGCAACTGGTATATTATTACCGCGGGAGCTACACCAAAACTTACCACGTCGCTTAGTGAATCCAGTTGTTTACCAACGGCAGATGTGGCATGTAGTAAGCGGGCAACAAATCCATCCAGGAAATCCACCAAAGCCGCAGTGATTATACAAATCGCCGCCCATGTAAGCTTTTCAGGTATATTAAAACTGCTGTTAAATTCTTCATTTACATAAATAATCACCGCATTGGTTTGCAGGGCAAAAACAATGGCCATGCATCCAAAAAAAAGATTGAAGAGGGTAAATATATTAGGGATAGCGGCCCCCAACCCCGAAGGGAAGTGAGAAAGATTTTTATGCGTTGTATTTTCTATCATCAATAATATCTACAATTAGGAAAAGGTTTTAAAATCTTCCCACCGGAAGCCTGCCTTTCGACGGACAGGGATTTAAGTGGACTTCATTAGCGATTCAATTTCTTCCACAGTAACCGGAATATTTTTCATCAAATCCTTATTCCCGTTTTTGGTTACCCAAAAATTATTCTCGATACGTACGCCGATATGCTCTTCTTCAACATAAATTCCAGGCTCAATAGTAAATACCATCCCTGCTTTTATCGGCTGGTTCCTTGTTCCCAAATCATGAACATCAATACCCAGGTGATGCGAGATACCATGGTACAGATATTTTTTATAGGCCCTGTTTGCGGGATCCTCATTCTTTATATCCGATTTTTTTAGCAACCCTATTTTCTGAAAAATTATGGTGGCTTCATCACCGATTTTTTCCGTATAGTCAATAATGCTGATACCTGGTTGTAATATCCCTGCAGCAAACCGGTGAAGGTCAAGACAGGCGTTGTAAACTGTCTTCTGCCTCCTTCCAAATTTTCCATTCACCGGAACGGTACGCGACAGATCGGCGTTATAATTTCCATAGTTCGCCCCAAAATCCATTAACAATAATTCACCGTCTTTACATTCATTATTGTTGCTGACGTAATGAAGCGTCCGCGCCCTGTCACCGCTTGCAATTATACTGTTATAACCCGGCCCGGAAGCTCTTTGGGACAAAAATGAATGATATATTTCAGCTTCAATTTCATATTCCATTACACCCGGTTTTATAAACCGAAGCAATCTCCTGAAAGCGTTTTCAGTAATATCAATAGCCTTTTGCATCACTTCAATTTCAAGTGGTGATTTAATAGCTCGAAACTCTTTGAGGATTTTTGCACTGCGCCTGTAATTATGCAATGGATAACGCTCACGCATAGACGCAGCATAACGGTAATCGCGCACACTTACCGTATTCGCTTTCCGGTCATTTTCATTTGTATTCAAATAAATGGTATCGGACTCATGTATCCAGGGCTGCAAAATGGCATCAATTGTATCAAGCCAGATAATAGTATCCATCCCTGAAATTTCTTTGCCTTCAGCGGCAGTAAGCCTGTGGCCATCCCATTTTTCTTTCAATTCATTGGGCCGTACCAATACAAGAACTTCCCTGTATTTCACATCAGGATTATCGGGAGAAAGAATAAGCATGCTATCTTCCTGTTCAATGCCCGTAAGCCAGAACAAATCGGCATTTTGCTTAAAAGGAAGCAATTGGTCGCCATTTGCAGGCAATTCATCGTTACTGTTGAAGATGGCAATTGAGTTTTTTTCCATCTTACCTGTAAACCTTTTCCTGTTCTGAATAAAAATTTCAGGATTGAGTGGCAGATACTTCATGAAATAAAATTTTATGGATTGCAATATACATGATTAAAAGATTTTTGGTTTTCAAAAAGAGTATATTTTAAATAACCGGCGGTTGGTGTCTTCACCAATCGGGCGGCATGCCCCGGGCGGCGCCTCAGCCGGCCACAATCAAACAGGCCGTGACAATTTGAAACACGCCTTTCAAAACACCTTGCATGTAAAGTTTACACATTAAAAAATTTATTTTTTAATTCTTTTTAAGAAATTTTGTTTCTGTCGTTGTTTTATCTAATGGTTTATACAGGCTTTTTAAGATTAGCAAACGTTTTGTTACAATTATAATACTACATCACAGTTAAACAAGCCATGTTTACCCTTTGCCGAAAATTTGAGTAGCTAACTTTGGCGCCTTATTAAACAGTAATTTCCATGTCCGTTCCAACGATGCTTTCTATTCCAAAAAACATGTTATTTAACCTCGGATTAAAATCTGCAGAAAATATCTTTTATCAATTATCACCCGAAGAACTGGTTGCCCAGGCAGTCGAAAAAGGTGAGGGTGTCTTGAACGATACAGGGGCGCTGGTAGTTGACACCGGTGAATTTACGGGAAGAAGTCCGAAAGACAGGTTTATAGTAAAAGATACGTTAACTGCCTCCACAATAAACTGGAACGAATTTAACCTTCCAATTGAGGAAAAATATTTTGACCGGCTGTATCAAAAGATGATAGATTTTCTCGCCGGGAAAAAATTATGGATAAGAGATTGCTATGCGTGTGCCCATCCCGGTTACCGGTTAAACATCAGGGTGATCAATGAAAACCCATGTTGCAGTCTTTTTATATACAATATGTTTTTACGTCCCGAAGAAAAAGAACTTAGCAAAATCAAAATTGACTGGCACTTAATACAGATCCCGCATTTTTTTGCTGACCCTGCCACTGATGGTACACCGCAGCGGAATTTTGTAATTATAAATTTTACAAAAAAAATCATTCTTATCGGCGGCACTCAATATACCGGTGAAATGAAGAAAGGGATTTTTAGTATTTTAAATTATATCCTTCCACATGATAAAAACGTGCTGAGCATGCACTGCTCGGCAAACATGGGAAATGATGGTGATACAGCAATATTTTTTGGATTGAGCGGAACCGGCAAAACGACTTTAAGCGCTGATCCAAACAGGAAACTCATAGGAGATGATGAACATGGATGGACGAAAGATTCTGTTTTTAATTTTGAAGGCGGATGTTACGCCAAAACCATCGACCTGAGTGAAGAAAAAGAGCCTGAAATTTATCATGCTATAAGGCCAGGCGCATTGGTTGAAAATGTAACATTTGTAAAAGGCACCAATAAAATAGATTACACCAGCAAGAAAATTACAGAGAACACCCGGGTAAGCTACCCGCTGGATTTTATAAGCAATGCTATTGAGCCCTCGATTGGCAAAACTCCTAAAAATATTTTTTTCCTTACGGCAGATGCTTATGGCATTTTACCTCCCATAAGCAAGCTCTCGCCGGGCCAGGCAATGTATCATTTCATAAGCGGGTACACGGCAAAAGTAGCCGGTACGGAAGCCGGTGTTAAAGAGCCGAAACCCACATTCAGTGCTTGTTTTGGAGCCCCTTTTTTACCACTTCATCCAACCCGGTATGCCGAAATGCTTGGTACGAAAATGAAAGAGCATAGAGTAAATGTGTGGATGGTGAATACAGGATGGAACGGCGGCGCTTATGGTGTTGGCAGCAGGATGAAACTTGAATATACGAGGGCTATGATAACTGCTGCGCTCGAAGGAAAGCTTGATCATGTAAAATACCATCCTCACTCCGTTTTTGGAATGATGATGCCGGATGAATGCCCGGGTGTTCCCGGCGAAATGCTGAGCGCCAAATTTACCTGGAAGGATAAAGATGCTTATGTTGCAACTGCACATCAGCTTGCTGACTTTTTTATTAAAAATTTTGAGAAATATAAAGATTTCGCCAACGACGAGATTTTAGCAGGCGCTCCTAATTATTAAAATGATTTATCTGGATAATTATCCTTTCACTTCAAAATTAAGAAGCATTCGAATCCTTTACCACATTTTCTACGGATCCAATGTTTCTATTACCCCACGGTAAAGTAAAATAAAGCATCTACCATGTACTTGTTATACTCCTGTATGGTATTCTTGGTCCAGTTGCACTTTCAATTCCGGATGACTTTGCAGATATTTTCCAACAAACGGACAATAAACCATCACCGGTTTCTGGTGTTCTTTTGCAAATTTAAAAGCATATGCTGCCAATGCCGATGCGACTCCTTTGCCTTCCATATTTTCGGGAACTTCGGTGTGAATGAAAGCGATACTTTTTTTGTAAT
>JBDTZL010000016.1:0-71642 GCA_040005125.1 Ginsengibacter sp. | reverse complement strand
AAACACCTTACAACAATAGCGAGCCTTCATACTGGCGGTGTCGCTGAACATCGTGCCAGCAAAAAGCCCCGGTCTCTAATGATCAGGGCTTTTTTATTTTCTTCAATCAATTTGAGGTTGGGGGGCTTTCTTCAACACGCATAATGTTTGTATGCTGGCTTTTTCTTCAAATAATATGCACGCATGCAAATAAACAATTCTCAATTTTTTTTGCGAAGTAATCTGGTTCCAAGTAGGATGGTATAAAGTGGAAGAGTAATGACACCTATAAAAGTGCCAATCAAAAGGAGTTGATGGAAAACAATGTCAGCCAAGTGTACACCTGCAGAAACTTCTGAATTCACTGTGGGGATATCCGGGGGCGCACCAATGGTGTACCATGGGACAAAAATAGCCATTCCCGAAGGAAAGGTCCCAACAAGTGCAAGTCCGAAACCTACAACCATCCCAAACCACCTGAGGCCTCGTGAGAGTATGCCCTGCATGCGCCAAGACACGATAATAAGCCATACCCCGAATACACCTTGAGGAAACATATATAGCGTGTCATTCAATATTTTAGGGAATATGAGCAATAGAAAGAGAACGGTAAAAGATAGCGCTCCGATACCGGTGATAAGCATCGCCTGATTCATGCCAGGAGACCGCTGGTATGACAGCTTATAAAGCCCGAAGACGACTGGAATCATGAGTAAAAATTGGAGAACAACACACACATCATGGCTTCTTATAAGAATGCCGTCCCTTAAATGCTCTGTCAGATGCAGATTAAGGAAAGCAGCAAGAAATCCAAAGGCAATATAACCAATTGCCCCACTCGCAATTGCTGTCCACCCTGCCTGGCGATACCGCGACACAATTGCGATTGAATTTTGTGGTTTCATTACTTGATTTTAATTATTTAATAAATGGGAAAGCCCTACCCAAGGTCAAACAATTGCAACAAAACTGTGATTGTTTTTTTAAGCTTGCATACAAATTTGTATTTACGCAAATTAAACGTAACTGCAATTTTTACAAATCACTGATTATTATAGCCCTTCGTCTTCGTTTTCTGTATTGTCGAGGTGCGTCAATCGAATTATCATTCCAATGTACGCGATTTATTATTCAAAAATCAAAGTCTCTTTGACCCGGCAACTATTAACTAAGATTTCGTCTATTCCAACTGCTTCCTGAGTCTGCATGATACTTATAATAAAGCTGTAAACCAATCTTCAATGATCTTTTGGTATATCAAATAAATTATTGGTGCTGTGGGTACTACTTTGAAATGAGGGACTGAAACTTTAGTTACGGGTTCGATTACTCTCCTGGCTACAAAACCAGAATTAGTTAATACACAACTATTTTCACTCTATAATCTACCGGAATATCACTTTAATTTTTTTTTTAGATTAGTTAATATTAATTATAACAATCTATCCTTAAACACCTTTGCCACCGCCTCGCTCTTACTGTTTACATGCAGCTTTTCATAAATATTTTTAATGTGGCTGCGGATGGTTTCCACACTGATAAATAATTCTGCTGCTGCCATTTTATAAGTATAACCTTTTACCATTAACTGCAACACATCTTTTTCTCTATTGCTTAAATTGTATTCCTCACCTTTTTTATTCTCACCGCTTTCATGGTATTGATTAAACATTTGTATTACCTGCCGGGCAATTGAGGCCGTCATGGGTGAGCCACCTTCATACACATCTTTTAAATTTTCTAGTAATTTTGCAGGGGGTGTTTTTTTCAACAGGTATCCATCGGCGCCGGCACGGATGGCTTCAAAAATATTTTTCTTATCATCAAAAACAGTAAGCATCAGCACTTTGCAGGTTAAATTATTTTTGCGAATTAATTTCAATCCCTCAATACCACCAACACCTGGCATATCAATATCCATCAACACAATATCGGGCTTATCCATTGCTATATCGTCTTCTACATGATTGCAGTTACGATAAGCATTTATTACAGTAAAACCTTCAGAGCCTTGTATGAGCATCATCAACCCTTCCCGCAGTTGATTATTATCTTCATATAATACTACTTTTATCATATTATAAATTTGGGATAATTTTACAGATAAAACAATCCCATACTTATGGGATTTTAAACAGGTATTTTTAATTCTACCTTTGTTCCTTCATTAATTTCACTTTTAATATTCAGTGTGCCTTTTAACGCAACAGCGCGTTGATGCATATTTATGAGCCCATTGCCATCGGCTTGTAAAGTATGGTCAAAGCCTTTGCCATCATCGGTAATCAGCAGGATTAAAATATTTTTCTTTACTAAAACATCAATCTGCACTGTTGTGCAGTCACTATACTTGCACAGGTTATTTACCGCTTCTTTAAATATCATAAAAAAGTCGTGCCGCCTGCCCAGTTCAAGATTTATATGTTTTATTTGTTCATCTTCTTTAAAGGTATAATTAACACCACGGGCTTCTAATAAATTACCCGCAAACTCCCTCATACGGCTCAATGTATTTTCCATGCTTTCGTTAGTGGTATCAATATTCCATACAATATCATCCATGCTTTCCATAATGCGGTTGCTGTTATCACTTATCTGGTGTATAAATTTTTTAGTAGCCGGTATATCAGTATCAATTTTCTTTTTAGCCATTTCACTTAGGATATTAATGGTACTCAACGTGCTTCCCATATCATCATGCAAATCTTTGGCAATACGGTTGCGCACTTTTTCGGCTTCCATTTTTCTTCTGTAACGGGCGTTTAGTAATAGGTATGTAACTCCTGCTGCTGCTATGATACACAATAAATAAAACCACCACTGTTTCCATACAGGAGGAATTATTTTTATCTTAAAAGAAATAATTTTTTCAGAAGCGATGCCGCCTCTTGTTACGCATTTTACTTTGAATATATATTCCCCACCGGGCAAGTAAGTATAGGTGGCCTGAGGCATGCCATTGGTAATTATCCAGTCTTTATCCACGCCTTCTAATTGATAATAATACAGCGTATGATATCCTCCCAATAAGCTCATGTTAGAAAATTCGATTGTCAAAAAATTTTGGCTGTAATTCAGTACTATGCCTTTTTTCTCATTTAAAATACTGTCAACGTTTAAGTATTTATCAAAAAGCCTGATGCCGGTAATTCTTACATCTGCCGGCACAGTTTCCTTCAAAAATGCAGAAGGAGCAAAACTTGTAAAGCCTTCATTGTAACCAAATAACATACGGCCATCATTCAATTGAAAGGCAGCCCCAAAGTTGAAGTTTTCATTTGTCAAACCTTCAAGAATACCATAGCTGGTTACTTTCATCCCTTGCTGGTTCATTTTAGAAATACCATTATCACTTGCAAACCATACATTTCTTTTCTCTCCTTTCAGCATTGCGGCTACATTGTTATCAGGTAACCCATCTGCTGTGTTGAGCAGGCGGAAATTTTCTTTGGCAATATCCATCACTACTATACCGAGCGGTGTAGACATCATCAACTCATTAGATGAACTTCCAATAACGCTGTTAATTGTTGAGCTGGGTATAGACGTGTGGATGCCCTGTTCATTCGCATAGCTTTTTTCGACCGTATTGGTTTGCGTATTTATTTTGAGTAAACCACTTTTGGAAGTAGCAGCCCATATATATTTATCGCCATCATAAAATAAACAAAAGATATTATCCAACCCTTTGAAGTGTTCAGGCATGGGTACTATCCTGCTGAACTCTCCGGTTATTGCATCCCTGCGTATAATTGCATGCTTGAATGTGCCAAACCACAGGTTGCCATCCTTATCTTTTGTCATACTATAAATTCCCAGATCAGCAAAAACAGTATCATTTATTTTTTCTACTTTTCCATTTTCAGGATATAACTTTAGCAGTGGCCCTTTTTCGCACCCAATCCATACATGATTATCCCTGTCTTTCAATCCACACCGTATATTAACCCTTGAGTTAGCATTTGCAAAAGGGGCCAGATTAAACTTTGAAGGAAACTGGTTGAAATTTTTATCAAAAAAGTATAAACCCTCACCTCTCGTTGTTAGCGCCACAATGCTGCTGTCTGCCAGTTCAATAAATCCCCATACGTTAATGTGCTTAAGCAATTCACCGTTAGCATAACTTTTTATTGTATGGTGAAAGAATTGCTGTTGAAACCGGTTGTAAATGAATACGCCATTGGTAGTGGCAATCCAATACGAATTTTCATTATCTTCCATCAGGTAATTGCCATTCTGAAAATTGATCCCGTATAACTCATCCGGGGTTTGCATAATTACTTCCATTCTGCCGGTAGTCAAATTCATTTTTGCAATGTTGTACCCATAGCTCCAGGTAGTTCCTGAGCGGTCTGTTGCGTAACCCAGTACACCCCAGATTTTAGAAGTGCTGTCGCAAAAAATAACGCTGTCTTTTTTTATATCATAACATGAGTGGATTGACAGGCTGCTAAACCAAAGCTGGGCGCTATCGTTTAGATAAATATTTACATTACTTTCTTTGGCCGGTGCAAATTTTAAAAGCGCAATTCCCTGCGGGTTGAAACCCGAATGAGAGAATTGTTTTGTAAGTACACTATAAATTACAATACCATTATCTGTACCCAAAAAATACCGCTGATGGCTGCTGTCATAAGCTATTTGGTAAATTGAATAGGACGATGCAGGAATAATTTTGTCAGCAGGTACAAATTGTTTTGCAGCCTCATTATAATAATATAATCCGCCGTTTGCTAAAGTAAACCAGATGCGGCCATCCTGTAACTCCGCCAACGATTGGAAATTATGCACTTTATGTTCAGGCAACCAGGCAATTTTAATACTGGTAAATTCAAAATTGTTCCTGTTAAGCAAACAAATACCCGATGCTGTTTCCACCCAAAATCGTTCCTGCTTATCTTCCAGCAGGGATGCCACATCATTATCCGGCAGCGATGTATTTGAATTTTTTTGTTGTGCCAGCCAAAGCCACCTGTTACCATCAAACCTTTGTATGCCATTGCTGGTCGCGAACCACATAAACTTTTTTTTATCCTGCACAATACAGTTCACCTGGTCGGCAACTAAAAAATTGTGGCGGGTAAAATGCAAATATTTAATATCGGTTAACTGGGCATGTAAACAATAACCAAAGCAACTGCACAAAAAAATTAAAAATATTTTTATACAGTTACTATTGTGAGGGTTATTGTGTTCCTGGTTTTTCACAGTGCTATTCAGTATTTGTGAATTGGTTGTTTTGCTTATTCAAATTTAGCCTGAATAAAATACAACTCAAAGCAATGCTGCAAAACCCCATATTTATGGGAGGCATAGCATATTTTAAAATTCAAGAAATCACAAATCCACATTACTATGGGATTGCCGGGGAAAGACGGCTTGCGGAATTTTGCAACTTAATTATTTAAAAATAAATTACTCCCGTCACCATGTTTAAAAAGGAAAAAGAACCTTATTGTATTTGTGTTTTTTATTTGTTGATGTAGTTATTCAACGTTTGCTGCTAACTGTGTCTTGGCTACTATTAATCGGACATATTAAAATTGACAGACTTATGAATAAATGGAAAAGACTCGCAATACTATTTTCCCTGATATGTATCGGAGCAATTCTGGATACTTTTAGAATATTCACTTCGTCAGACCCCGTCACTGCAAACAATAGAACTCCATTAATGCTAATGGGGGTAATTATGACAGCGCTTTTTATTTTTGTAGCTATCAAATTTTGGAGGAAATCTTCTAAACAACAGGGACTTTAATCAATAGGACAAATAACTATTTTTATTTTTCTATGCCTTAGTTTGTCGCCTGTGGACAAAATCAAATTCAAGGCGACAAAATGATAGTGAAAACCGGGTTGCCATTTATTGGGTTGAATACAATAATGCCAGGTGTTGATGTGCCACTTAATCCCGGTACGTTTATTATAAAATATGGCAAAATAAGCCAGTAAACTTTTTTGGGGAAAATGAATTACACCAAATAATAAGTAAAGATTTGGGAGTAATGCCATTCTACCTGAATCATTAATCCACTCCTTTATCTCGCTACATTAAAAATTTAATAAGTATTCACTATCTGAAAAATGAAAAATGGAGAATCATTCCAACCGCACAATAATAAAGCCGCAGCAACGTGGAGTACAGGTGGGCTTAATTATCAGCCATTGCATCAAATGACTAAAAAATAAAATAGTGAAAAATTTATCGCGCCGTTCGTTTTTACAAAATTTAGGTATTTCCGCCGGCACTGCCGCAGTTGCTGTTACACTACCGTCTTTTATAAATATTCCCAAAATAAATTCAGCGAATTATGAGGGTAAGAAATTGAACATTGCGTTGTGTGGCCTGGGGGTTTATGCAAATATTTTGGCCCATGGTTTACAAAGCTCACAATACTGCCGTATTGCAGGTGTCGTCACAGGAACACCAACTAAAGCGGACGAATGGGAAAGACGATATGCTATACCCCAAAAAAATATTTACAACTATCAAAATTTCGACGAAATAAAAAATAATAAAGATATTGATTTAGTGTACGTGGTACTGCCAAATTCAATGCATAAAGAGTTTGCCATCCGGGCTGCGAAAGCTGGCAAACACGTGATTGTGGAGAAGCCAATGGCAATCACTGTGAATGATTGCCGGGAAATGATAGATGCATGTAAAAATGCCGGTGTACAGTTAGCCGTTGGCTATCGGTTACATTATGAACCAAACCACCTGGAAATTAAAAGATTGGGACAGGAAAAAATTTTTGGTCAGGTCCGTTTACTGGAAGCATCTCTGGGTTACAAATCGGTTGATCCAACCCATTGGCATTTAAAGAAAGCAATCTCAGGTGGCGGTCCCCTGATGGATATTGGAATTTACTGTGTTCAAAGCAGCCGCTATGTGTTAGGCGAAGAACCTATTGCTGTAACAGCACAATTTGGCCCCGTTACTAACAAAAAATTATTTACAGAAGTAGAAGAATCTATCACCTGGCAGTTAGAGTTTCCGGGAGGCGCTGTTTGCAATTCCAGCAGTTCTTTTAATTGCAGCATTGACAGACTTTTTGCATCCGCTGATAACGGTTTCATTGAACTTAGTCCTGGTCTTGGTTATGGCCCATATAAGGGAACAACAAGTAAAGGAGAATTAAATTTTCCGGTTATAAACCAGCAAACCACACAATGTGATGAGATCGCAAAGGTATTGTTAGCAAATAAAATATTCCCCAGTCATATCACTGGGGAAGAAGGTATTAAAGATATAAGCATACTACAAGCCATTTATGAAGCAGCAAGAACAGGAAAAACGGTTTCAATAATTTAACATGACGGAAAGCTGGAAAACTATATCAAACCGATAATTGTAACGCAACATACAAAGCCATAGCAGTAATAAACAACCGTCACACCCACCGGATTAGTAAAACGCAATTAAAAAATTAGCAATCACTTTATTGAAGTTGTGGCGGTTACGTATAGAGTGATACCGGAAAACATTGCGTGTAGAATAATACGACATGATGATAGCATAAACGAGACTGTAATTGCTTAACAAAAAATCATGATGGCCGGGAGTAAATAACGCACGGCGGTAGATCCTAAAGGGTGGCCTTTTTATTTAAAAGATATCTTCACACAAATAGAAGAGTTGCTGGTTGAACAAGCGGTTTTTAAGCCGTAGTGGTTTTACTTATTCAAATTTAGACTGAATAAAATACAACACAAAGCAACCTTGCAAAAGCCCCACATTTATGAGAATCATAGCATATTTAAAAATACATGAAATCAAAAATCCACATGATATGGGATTGCTGCACAGCTAATATCCCGCGAATTTTGCAGGAGTAAAAGAGTTCGCCGTAATTTTTTGTGATGTGGATGATGCCCGCCTTTACTACGGTGGAATATTTTAGTGGCGTAAAAAGCCTGGGTGTATACAACGCAATACCCGCATCACAAGGTTTTTCTTTTGTATGAGTAAGCTTTCCGGATGAAAAAGTTACCATGGTAAAAATCACCGCGGGAAATGGGCTTTTGGCCACTGGTGTAAAAGACATTACTGATGGCGGCACCAAAGATTTAGTAGTAATGGATGACTTTATTTATGATGAGCCAAAACAGCTTAATTAAAGATGTTGCAGTTCTAAGTGCTACCAGGCAGCTTAAGAAAAGATTAATCGTTATGGCCGAAGATATCATCACGGCCATGAGGATTTAATAATACTTAAAGCCCGGCAAAAGCATCTGTGACTAATATATAAAATAGCGAATCTTCTTTATTAATCGGGGAATACCTCTTACAACAACCCATCAAAGCAATTGCAACTTTGTAACCATTATTCAATTGAAATTTAAAATGAAAAGTTACGACCCTCTTTATGCGAAGGATTTTAATCATTGCACCTTTCACACACTCATATGGGAAATAAAGCTGAAAAATAATTTTCAGCTGGTGTATTTCAGAGGTCAGCTAAACTAGCCATCCAACCACATATATATGGTAGCAACATCCACGCAGTATCTGGTTTAATACAAAAGATCATATAACTATGGGATTGTTTCAGGTAAAAAATCAACTGATTTTTGCATTCCAAAATTTAAAAATTATGAAAAAAAATAATCATGAAAAAAATATCTATTCTTTTTAGCCTTATTATTTTTATGCAACATGCACACGCGCAAAGCTGGAACCTCACAAGCAATACCGCCACCTGTTCTACAACGAATTTTATAGGAACAAAAGATAACCAGGCATTGGTTTTCAGAACCAATAATGCTGAACAAATACGTATTTTATCAGATGCAAAAATTGGTATTGGTGTAACAAGCCCGTTACAAAAAATACATGTGAACGGCATTAAACAGCAGGGGCACTGGCAAAACAAGTATTTCAGCAGGTGAGTTAGCAGCAGGCAATTATTTCTATACATTATTTATTGATGGCAGAAAAACAGACACAAAACAAATGATTCTTACCAGATAAAAAAAATCCAAACACTTATGTGCATTAAATGAACGGATGCGCATCTTCCATGCTGCTTAAATATGTTTTTTAAAAAAGCATACAAATTTTATAAATCAAATATTTCAAATCTTCACAACGTAATAAAAATATAAAACAAATAAAGTACAAGATGAAAAAAATAAGCTTATTTCTGGGCCTCATAGTGCCTCTGATAACAATGTGCCAAAAAACAATTACCGGAAAAGTCTTTGACGCTTCCAACAACCGCCCGCTGACGCGGGCAAGCATTGTAATGAAGAATGCTAATACAGGAACAACCAGTGGCAACGATGGAAAATTTACGCTCCGCATTCCTGATAATGCAAAAGCAATCACTGCAACCTATGTGGGTTATGAAAGCCGTACCATTAATATTGAAGGCACTGAAACAAATTATTCCATTGGCCTGCAGCCGGTTGAAAACCAACAAGAGATTGTAGTGATCGGCTCCCGGAATTTATCCAGGACAAAAGTGCAAACTCCGGTACCTGTGGATATAATTCCTGTAGCAACAATTGCAAACGAAGTGGGCCAGGTTGACCTTAACCAGTTGCTTACTTACACCGCACCATCATTCCAATCGAGCAGGCAAACGGTTTCTGATGGAACAGATCATATAGATCCTGCACAACTAAGAGGGCTGGGAAGCGACCAGGTATTAGTGCTGGTAAATGGTAAAAGACGTCATCAGTCGGCACTGGTAAATGTAAACGGAACTGTTAACCGTGGACAGGTAGGAACCGATCTTAATAGTATTCCTCTATCTTCTATTGAAAGAGTTGAGGTTTTAAGGGATGGCGCTGCAGCACAATACGGATCGGATGCAATAGCCGGGGTAATTAACCTTGTACTGAAAAAAAGTACCAATGCACTAAGTGGCAATGTTTCGTACGGAGAAAATATTACCAGTTATCAAAAGAACTACGCTTTCGGAAAATTAAATATTGCTGCTCCCGAAGACGTAAGCGTACATGATGGAGGAACCTTCATGGCGGGCTTAAATTATGGCATTGACCTGAACAAGAAAGGATTCATCAACCTTACAGGTGAATATTCATTAAGAAACCAATCCAACAGGACCGGCACTTACACCGGCCCGGTATATGCAAATGTAAATGGTGTGAACAGGGATGATTCTATTTTAAATGCAAAGGGATTAACGAGGAATACTTTTGACATGCGTGTTGGCAATTCAAGAATTTCAAGTGGTGGATTTATGTTGAATGCAGGCTACAACCTAAGCGATAGATGGAAGTTAAAGTTGTTTGGCGGATATAGCCAGAAAAACGGGGAAGCTGCAGGAGTGTATCGTTATCCCTCCGCTATAAGCACCGCAGCAACAACTTACGCTCACCAGGTTTTGGCCCTTTACCCCAATGGATTTTTGCCTTTGATACAAACCGATATAAAAGATTATTCCTTTTCACTGGGCGTAGATGGCAAACTGGGAAAATGGAACGCATCTTTATCCAATACATTAGGCATAAACAATTTTGATTTTACAGTAGATAATTCAGTTAACTATACTCAATTTGCTGTAACTGCTACTCCGCAAACAAAATTTAATGCAGGGGGGCTACAATTTTTACAAAATACCGTTAATGCCGATCTTACCCGCAACTTCAATGTTTTGGCGGGTTTGAATGTTGCTTATGGAGCAGAATTCAGGATAGATCAATATGCACAGCATGCCGGTGAAGAATCATCTTATAAAAATTACAATACCACTTCAGGTGCTGTTGCAGGCGCCCAGGTCTTTGCGGGATTTATCCCTTCTTATGCCAAAACACATTCGCGGAATAATGTAGGTATTTATGCTGACCTGGAACAGGACTTCTCAAAAAAATGGCTGGTAGAAGGCGCGCTGCGTTTTGAAAACTATTCAGATTTTGGAAGTACCCTGAACTATAAAATAGCAACGCGCTATAATGTGAGTGATAACTTCACAATAAGAGGTGCTTCTTCCAGTGGTTTCAGGGCACCTTCGATGCAACAAAAGTTTTATGCAAAAACAAATACCATATTTGTCTCAACTACATCGGGCCTGGTGCCTACCGAAAGCGGAACATTTACCAATGACAGTAAGCCCGCTGAGATACTAGGCATCCCTAAACTCAAAGAAGAAACATCGCAAAATTATTCCATAGGATTTACCACTACACCGGTGCGGGGATTGGAAATAACAGTAGACGGTTATTTGATCAATATTAAAAACAGGATAGTATTGACTAATAACTTTACCGGGGGAACGGATACTACCTTAACGAGATTACTCAAAGACAACGGAGCTACCACCGCTAACTTTTTTACCAACGCGATAGATACAAGGGCGAAAGGCCTTGAAGCAGTAGCAAGCTATCATACAAGTTCCAATAAAGTAAACAGATTCAGGTTTACCCTGGCTGGCACATTCATCAAAAATGAAGTGAAAAAAGGTGCAAACGGAAAACCAATTATCAAAGCTTCTGAAATCTTAATTAACTCGGGGCAGATAAGTAATTATTTTAACCGGGAAGACCAGAGCAGGTTTGAAGTTACCAATCCCAACTCCAAGGTTGATTTCACCATCAATTACAACCATAAAAAACTGGGGGCGATGCTACGGTTTGCCCATTTTGGAAAGGTAACTTATCTGGACCCTAGTATAGATCCTGCAAAACCAGATGCGTTCCCCCTTAATGCATTTACCGGACAGAAAGAAACCCTGGACCAGGTGTTCACCCCTAAAACAGTTACGGATCTCTCACTAAGTTATGACCTGGCTAAATATTTCACATTAACCGTAGGGTCCAATAATATTTTTGATGTATACCAGGATAAGCAAAAACATAGTAGTAACGTATCATTGGGCCGTTTTATTTACAGCCGGAGGGTGGAGCAAATGGGATCCAATGGAAGATTTGTATTTGCAAGGGTTTCTTTTAATATAAACACGAACAAATAAAAAGGAGTTGTTGCAAGCTACAATATCCTCATACATTTCCCTGGATACAGATAGTGTATGTAAACTCCGGAACATTAAAAAGGTTTATTAAAAAACCATACTGGAAATAGCAACTATAACGATGAAAAGCATTTATATGAGGAAAGCCATTTATTTATTTGTATTCATTACTATTCATGCAACTGTTTTTCCCCAGGCGAAGCTGCGTGACGGCATTTACCTGGTAGATCAGTCGAAAAACAAAAGCGTTGCGTCAAAATTGAATAAGGAGGCAATACAATTTAATCAACTTTTTGTAGCAGAAGGCCCGGAAGAATATTATCCCATCATCATATTCACGGATGATTTCGCTCCTTTTGAATTAACAGATGCGCCCATTATACAATTCCAAAAAAATCAGGAAAATTTACTATTCGTTAACCTTACGGAAAATGCATCTGAAAAGTTAAAGGAATTTACTACCCGGAACATGATGAATCATATTGTGGTTGTTGTGAATGGAGAAGCCCTTTCAGTTTATAAAGTAATACAACCTGTTGCAAGCAGGTTAGTAAATATTACAAAATGTAATAAGAATGGCTGTGACCAGATTTATAAACGGCTAAAAAGCACTGTAACAAAATAATGTCCGTTAACCTGAATTATGTGAATGCACAGGGAAAAAAAGTACTGTAAATAGTGTTGGTTATACGCCTGCGCATTATACCCAAATAAAACAATAAAAATTTAAACAAATTATGAAAAAGAGAGAATTATTTTTGACGGCACTGGTTAGCTTTTTTATTATTGCCGGTTTTGTAAGCTGTAAAAAAAATGAACCTGCCCCAGCACCTGACTGCAAAATTGTTGCGGCAATTGCTGGAAGTAGCGCAACCTCCTTCACCTACAATGCTGAGGGAAAACTGAGTTCAAAAAACGCTTTAACAACAGATAAGTTTACCTATAACGGTAATATAATAACTATCACCAATTCAACAGGCACTACAATCAATACCACCACTACCGTTACCCTAAATGCAAATGGCCTGGCAGCCAATGTAGTTGTACTGAATGCAGCCGGAACAAATCCATCCAATACTGCATTTGAATACGATGGCAATGAACTGAGTAAATCTACCATCACAAGTTCGGGGGGTGTTGATATAACAACATATAACTGGAGTGGTGGAAATATGGTTTCATCCCAGAATGGTTCTGGTATTACAACGTTTGACTATTTACTGGACAAACCGGCGCAAACCGGGGATTTTTGGAACCTCCAAAACCTCGCCCAGGGATTTGAAACTATCAAAACAAAAAATATACTTAAGTCATTTGCTACTACCGCCAGTACTACTACAATTAATTACACTTTTGATACCGATGGAAAAATAACAGGTTTATCTGGCATTGGTAATGGAACCATATTACTTGCGTTGACTTACCAATATGAATGCAATTGATTGGAGTTGAAATATAATGAAATCACTACTAATAATACCGCAAACAATTTATTTTAAAGAATTTAAAGAAGAAATACTCCTACATGAATCAATCATCAAAAAAATAACGAAATGAAAAAATCAATCATCCTCGTGTATAGTTTACTGGCTTACCTGGCAGGTGTTGTTGCGCTGTTGTATGTAATAGGATTTGTAGGAAATTTTGTAGTTCCGAAATCAATAGACACCGGATCAGAGGCAGGTTTTAGCCGGGCCTTAATCATCAATTTAGTTTTGATAATCCTATTTGCTTTACAACATAGTGTAATGGCGAGGCCGGCATTTAAAGCATGGTGGATACGCATTATTGGCACTGCTGCAGAACGCAGCACTTATATACTGCTAACCAGCTTAGCCTTATTTTTATTGTGCTGGCAATGGCAACCCATGCCAATGATAATATGGAAAATTGAAAATACACATGTTACCATGATCCTGACCGGGGTCTATTTCTTGGGTTGGCTAATAGTATTTCTTTCTACATTTATGATCAATCACTTTGAGCTGTTTGGATTGAAGCAGGCTTTTGAAAATTTTGCGGGCCATCATCCGGGGGGTACAACATTTAAAACGAATTTCTTTTACACCGTTGTAAGGCACCCTATTATGCTGGGCCTTCTTATTGCATTTTGGGCAGCGCCTTTAATGACGCTCGGGCATTTATTATTTTCGTTTACTACCACCGTCTATATTTTAATTGCCGTAAAGTTTCTGGAAGAAAAAGATCTCCGCAAAAGTTTTGGAAAAGAGTATGAAGCATATCAGAAAAATGTGCCCATGGTTATTCCCTTTTCCGGAAAAAGAAATAATTCGTAATAAAAAATTAACATACATCACAATTTGAACATGCCAATTATCGCAATCGCCGGGCCAGATGTTGAAAACCCAATACAAAAAACAATAAAGACCAAACGCATTGAATCAATTGATCTTTTAAGAGGAATTGTAATGATCATTATGGCACTCGATCATGTACGGGATTATTTTCATAGCAGTGCTTTTGTATATAGCCCCACAGATCTTTCTCAAACCACCACAGCAATATTTTTTACAAGATGGATCACGCATTTCTGTGCACCTGTTTTCGTATTTCTCGCCGGCACTTCAGCTTATTTGTATGGCGCTAAGAAAAACAAGAAACAACTATCTCTCTTTCTTTTTACAAGAGGGCTATGGCTGGTGATTGCGGAACTATTTATTGTAACGCTTGAATGGACATTCAATCCATCTTATCCATTTTTTAATTTACAGGTAATTTGGGCAATCGGCATTAGCATGATTTTTTTATCAGCCATCATTTATATGAATAAGTACCTGATTTTTATTACAGGTATTTTATTAATAGCCGCCCACAATCTTTTAGACAATATACATGTACAGGGTAATGGCATTGCATCCTTTTTGTGGGCATTGCTGCATGAAAAAGGGAATTTTACTTTTAGAAACTTTTCTTTTTCTATACTTTATCCAGTGTTGCCATGGATTGGTGTAATGGCGGTAGGATATGTTTTTGGAACTTTATACAAGCCATTTTATAATCCAAAAAAGCGGCAAAGAATATTGTTATTATCAGGATATGGCGCCATAATCCTTTTTATCATTTCACGGGCTGGTAATTTTTATGGAGATGCGGCACATTGGTCAATGCAAAAAAATGGATTGTTCACTTTATTATCATTTTTAAATGTTACCAAATACCCGCCATCATTTCTTTATATTTTGATGACATTGGGACCCGCACTTATTTTTCTTTCTCTTTCAGAAAAATCTTTGAACAGGTTAACTTCAAAAATTACCATCTACGGAAGAGTACCGATGTTTTATTACCTGGCGCATATTTTTTTGATACACTTACTTGCTATCATTGGCGCAATTATATCAGGCTACCAATGGCCGGATATGATTTTATCAACAAGGGTAAATGCTGCGCCGGAATTACAAGGCTATGGTTTTAATTTGATAGCAGTTTATATATTATGGATTGGGCTCATATTTTTTTTATACCCCTTTTGCAAATGGTTCGATAACTATAAGAGGACTAATCAATCCACGAAATGGTGGCTGAGTTATTTCTAAAAAATCTATTCAACAACGCAACGAATCAACAATTTTCTGATGAAGTAAAGCAACCAACATCTTAAAAAAATTGTTTACTAAAAATATATTATTTAGAAAGATGCCCGAACAATATGCACTGTGGGTGCTTTCAAAGAACAGTAATTTTATCCGGGATAGACTCGTAAAAATATATGTTAGCAATGACAGATATAAGATTTCACATACTTCAACCCGGTGACAATGACACATTTCAACTCATTGCTGAATGGTATTCAAATGAATTGAAAATTCCAATGCATCACACAATTCAAAAACTTAAATCAGTTACAGCTGACCGTTCACAATTTCAGGCTTTAATGACACTTGACGGTTCACCTGTTTCGACAGGAGGCCTTTATAACCACGTTGGACTTCTTGACAAGGAGCCAGGATTTAATATTTACAAAAATTGGCTGGCAATTGTTTACACAATACCTGAACAAAAACAAAAGGGATATGGGGCATTAATTGGTAAATACATACAGGAGCATTCAAAAAAATTGGGTCTTGAAAAAATGTATTTGTTCACTGACACAGCAGAAAGATTATATAATAAACCTGGATGGGCTGAACTTGAAAGACTTCAACCTGGCGATAGGAACGTAGTTGTAATGGAGAAAAATTTAAATAATGACAACAATAATACAATATGATGAATCTTTAAGTATGAGCAAAAAAGTTGGACGAAGAAATTGTTGACATAAAATAAAAAAGGATGCTGAAATACAAAACAATTTTAATTACAGTTGGTGGCTCTGGTATTGGTGAGGCTCTTGTTGCAAGCTTGTCGAAAGACAACAAGATAATCATTTGCGGCAGAAACGAAAGTAAGTTACAAAAAGTCGTAACGGCGGATAAAAATGTGTTGTATGATGTTATACGAAGAGAAGAAATTAGGATTGCATGATCCGATAACTAAATGGTTTCCTCAATTCGGGAATATGAAAGTTTTAAAAAATCCGCTTGGGGAATACGAAGAAGCAAACCGGCTTATTACCATACTTGACTTACTAACACATAGAGCAGGTTTTACTTATAGTGATTTTCAGACTGGGAAACTTAAAGATGACTACCGAAATGTTTTAGGAGCCGACATTGATTCAGAACTTACAAATGAACAATGGATCGATGGATTGGCAAGTTTGCCGTTAGTAAGTCAACCCGGTGAATTGTTTAATTACGGCAAAGCTACTGACTTACTGGGTATTCTCATTTCAACTATCGGGGGAAAATCACTGGGGAAAGTAATGAAAGAAAAAATATTCGATCCATTGTCAATGACCGATACTTTTTTTGATGTTCCAAATAACAAAAGAAATAGATGTGCCTCAAATTTTGGTTTTGACGAATCAGGTAATTTAGTAAATCTTGAAACAGTTCCGTCAAAAATGGCTTTCAAAGAACGCCCCGGCAATTTAGAATTTGAGTCAGGCAGTGGGGGGCTTTGGTCAACCATCGGGGACTATTTAAAATTTGCAAAACTTTTTGTAGAAAACGGAAGTTCAAATGGTATTCAGATTTTAACATATGAAACTATCGACTTAATGTGCGCCAATCAATTGACCACTTCTCAAAGAGAACATTCAAAATTAATGGGTACATCAATCTTTAGAGAATATTATGGCTTTGGCCTGGGGCTGGCTGTGGTATTAAAAGAAAACAAATACGGATCAATTCCTTGTGCGGGCTCCATTGGCTCGGTTGGTTGGCCAGGTGCATACGGCGGTTGGTGGTCAGCAGACCCGATAAAAAAAGCGATTTCCATATTTTTAACACACAGTATGACAGAACTAAAACAACTTGCACAAGGTATTGGACTTGAATTATATGAGGCAATTGATATTTTTTCAAATTATAGCAAAGAGAATATTTAACCAATAAGTTGAACATAAATATGAAGTCCGAATGTACTTCGGCAATACTTTTCCGATAGCCGGTACGAGGATTACGGTCTTCAATTCAAAAACAAGGTTTAATATGACAGAAATAATATTTCCTACAGAATTCCATAAGCAATCAGTTGCTATTGTAAAAGATTTTTTTCTTCGGCAAAAGAATGTTGATACTATTTTATTAGTTAATTCACTCGCAAGGGGAAAAGGAACAGCCGATAGTGACATAGACATGGCTGTTTTAGTTTCTGAAGCAACTCTCAAGACAGAAATTTCAGCGCTTGAAAATACCTGGCAGTACTTTTTAAATTCCAGTTCAATATTAAATCAATATATAAAATCAAACCGGTTTGCCCAATTACACTTAGATATTATTGATGGCATTTTTGAACCTGCCATTTGGGAGAATGGCGCTGCCGTAGATTTTTTTGAAGTTGAAATAGGAAACAGGTTACTGTATTCCAAACCTTTGATCAAAGAGGGTGAATATTTCAAAAAATTAAAAATAAAGTGGCTGCCATATTATGACGACACACTTCAAAATCAAAGACTGCAATTAGCGAAGGAAGCTTGCGTTTATGACTTAAACCATATTCCACTTTTCGTTAAAAGAGGTTTATATTTTCAGGCTTTTGACAAATTATATGCAGCGTTTCAAAAATTTCTGCAAACGTTGTTTATCAAACATAAAACGTATCCAATAGCGTACAATAAATGGATTAAAGATCAGGTAGCAGGAATTTTAAAACTGCCGGAATTGTATAAAGAATTACCAGGCATCGTTTCTGTAAAGAATATTGAAAGCAATGAGCTTATTAATAAATCGGAAATTTTAAGCCACATTTTAAACCAATACTGTTAGACCCAATTAGAAGTTTATTAAAAACATAAAACATGGTAGAAAGAAAAAATTTCAATACATCAAAGATTACCCGCATGTCACAGCTTTTCCCCCAGGCTGTCATTGCAAATGATTTTATTTTCCTTTCAGGGATGGCAGGCATTGATCCCGCCACAGGTTCCGTGGCTTCAAATAATTTCGAAGAGCAAGCCAGGCAATGTTTTCAAAACATTAAAATCATTTTAGAAGAAGCAGGCGGCAGCCTTGGCAAAGTTGTGAAGACAACAATATTTATGGTGGCAGGCAATGATTTTAGTGTTATAAATAAAGTTTACCAGGAATTTTTTCCTGATGATGCTCCGGCTCGCAGTGTTCCGCAGGTGATGCCATTTCCTGCCGGCATTTTAATTTCTGTAGAGTGCATAGCGCTCCAATAGAAAATAAATTAAAAGAAATTAAAAGACCAAAAGAAATTTAGAGAATGCAGAAAAAATTACCATCAAACTATTTGATGCTGTTGAAACAAGTAATTTAATTATTCCTGGTAAATCAGAAGCACAATATTTATGCTGAATAATGATGTATGGAGTTCTTCAGATGTTTGCGCAGGAAATGGAATCTCTCGGTATTCTGGTCGCAGAGCGGCTTATAAACATTGACCTCGTGGATAAAACGCTTGGCTCATTGGTTACGGCTTCCTGGGAGAAATACAAAACATTCTTTATGGACATACGTGAGAAACAACCGGATCCTTTTCTTGGCGAGTACTTTCAATGGCTGGCTGAACAGATCGATGACCGAATGCGAAAAAATCCGCGCAAGCCATTCTTTGAAACTAACAAACCCGCTTCCGGCCCACGGCTTAACTAAATAAAGTGTTGGCTGGGCAAAAAGAAATCATTCATCACTGTTGTTGTGCATCGGCGGGTCGTATCCGGCAACACACAAGATTCCACGGAGGACAGAGAAGCAGAGTAATAGAATTAATTGTTACTTTTAAGTAGGTAAAGCAAACGTCTTTTTAGAATAAATATTCAATCAAAACTTAATAATTATTATGAATAACCTTACAAATAAAGTTGCCTATATAACAGGCGGAAGTAAAGGCATAGGATATGGTATAGCAAAAACTTTACTGGATAATGGGATGAAAGTTGCCATTACAAGCCGCACGATCTCATCTGCAAGGCAAGCCGCAGAATCATTAAGTAAAGATCCTTTAAAGGTGCTTGCTTTGGAATCGGATGTAAGTTCCCTGGCCGGTGAAGCCAAAGCGGTCAGGGCCACCATTGATCATTTCGGTAAGCTTGATGTGTTAATCGCCAATGCAGGTGTAGGTCATTTTGCTGCCATTGAAAACTTAACTGAAGAAGACTGGAAAAGTACTATCGATACCAACCTAACCGGTGTTTTCAATAGTGTAAAAGCAAGCCTGGAAGCATTAAAAGAGTCCCAGGGTTATATTATTACAATCGCCAGTCTTGCAGGCACTAATTTTTTTGAGAACGGAGCTGCGTATAATGCCAGTAAGTTTGGCCTTGTAGGGTTTACACAGGCCATTATGCTCGATCTCCGCAAACATGGTATTAAGGTTGCTACGATTATGCCCGGTTCAGTTGCAACAAATTTTAATAATCATATTCCCAACGATGCGGATTCATGGAAAATACAACCTGAAGATATTGGCCAGATAGTAGCAGATCTTTTAAGCATGAATCCAAGAACACTTCCCAGTAAGATTGAAGTGAGGCCATCCAGGCCAGGCAAATAATTCACGCTTTCATTTGCTGGTTTATTTTTTAATGCGGCCCCAAATCGTTAACTTTTATTTTCGTTTAATGTCAAATTCCAAACATACAGGCACATATTAACATAATACAAATTTGATTTTTTAAAATCTGCTTATTACTTTTGCAGTCTGAAACAAAATGAAACGATGGGTTTCATTTCCCTTTAACCATAGAAATTATCCAGTATGGGTTTTAAACACTTGTTCGGCTTTTGTTTAATTATAGTTGGCGTGGGTATCGCGCCTCTATTCCTTCTCTTCTTGTTAAACAGCCAAAGCTTTAACCCTACATTCTTACTTTGCCTTGGCCTTTGTGCTCTCGCATTTTTATTTTCAGGTCTTTTTATTTTAAACAGAAGCCATTAAAGTTAAATATTAGTTCAATCCCACTATTTAATTTAATCAATCTATTGAGTTACTTAAGTTGATTGTATTAATGTAAGCAACAATTAATCAATGCTGATGAAGTTATTAACTATGACAAAAATATTGTATTCGACATAATAGGATAGTTTTACATGAATGTAAAAAGCCGGCATAATTACTTAATTCTCAGCCCTGCTAATCTTCTCCTGTAATTCCGAAAATAGATTCCTGTTTTTCTCCCTTACGAAAAGTGATATATGTTCGTATGATTTATGAATGCAAAGCCCCATGTATATAGCCGGATATTATTAATAACCCGGAAGTAAAATTGACGCTGATTTTGAGTTCAGTCATTGATTTTATGACAGTAATTTCCGAGAAGATAAGGGTAAAAAAAGGGCTTTTACGAACGTACGTTTACCACATATTTTAACATATCTCTAACTAGCTTTGCACCAGGATTATATAATTGTATTTCAACATAATTTCCCTCATAGAAAATAATTGAACCCCGGGAGAAACCAAATAATTGAACCCCCTGGAGAAACCGCATAATTGAACCTCCTAGAGAAACTGATCTAAAAATAGCCCAGGGATTTCCCTGGGTTTTTTTTGCGATTAAGCAAAATAAATTGAGAAATGGAAATTGATAAAAAAATCATGAGAGCTTCAATTATGATTCCCCGGCTATCAATATTTCTATAATTTCTGCCGGAGAGAGGTTTAACAAAGATTCACTTGCCAAAGTATTTTGTGAATTTTGCATATTCAGGTTTAGTTTATAAGCTGAAACACAAAAAGGCTCTTCCTGTTCTATCCAAATATTTTCTGCTTTCCTGTTATTTTCTTCTGCTTCCATGATTTCAGTTATAAAGGCCCTGATGCTTTTAATAACTTGCATCCGAAAATCATGTTCACTCAGTCTATAAGCAATTGAGCCAAACTTATTAAATGCATGATGAAAATTTGTAAAAATTAAATATGAAGTGGGCCTACGTACCATATATAGCAATCTTCATTTTTACAACAATTATAACGCTTATCAGGTATTATATGATACCTGAATGGTCATTTGAAATACAAATGCTCGCATTTTTGGGACAGTTCATTTTATTATGCGGCATCTGGCTAATGATAAAAGTCCTGAGCAATTACCTTGACAAAAAAATTCCTTTCAGCCAAAATGTTTCGCTGCGGCTGTTTATACAAATCGGAGCTTCGCTTTTAGTGTTTGAACCTGTCTTTGCTTTTTTGGCGGTTGTTGGAAGGCCGTATTTACCTTCTTTTGCCAATAAACAGTTTATTACACTCGGATTTGTTTTGTTGAGTGTTATGGTCGTACTATTAAATTTAGGATCGTCAGCATATTATTTTTTTCGTCAGTGGCAGCAGTCTGTTGAAGAAAAGGCAGCGTTACAGGTTGGGGCTGCTGAAATGGAAAAAGATAAATCGATTATGCAATATCACAATTTACGCAACCAGGTAAATCCTCATTTTTTATTCAATACGTTTACTTCCTTGGATGGCTTGATACAAACCAATCCTGAACTGGCATCAGAATTTATACGGCATTTATCAAAGGTATACCGTTATGTGTTGGAGCATAAAGAAAATGAAGTAGTAAGCCTGCAAACCGAAATTGATTTTATCAAACACTATATCTCATTATTACATATGAGATATAACAGCGTATTGGAAATTAATATGGATATTTCTTCACCCGGTAAAGAAAAAGGTATCGTAATGGTTACCTTGCAAATGCTGATCGACAATGCCATTAAACACAATGCCCTGCAGGCTGAAAGCCCTTTAAAGATCAGCATATGGGATGAGGGTGAATATTTGCATGTCCGCAACAACAAACAATTGCGTAAGCAGATTGAAACCTCCAATAAACAAGGCCTGCAACAACTTAAAGAACTGTATTCTTATTTAACAAACAAACCTGTGATAATACAAGACGGCGAAAAAAGCTTTGAAATAAATTTACCGTTACTATGAAAATATTAGTGATTGAAGATGAAACACTGGTGGCTGAAAGCCTCATGAAAATGGTAAAGCAATTAGAACCATCCGCAGAACTGGCCGGCCCCATACCGACCGTTAAAGCATCGCTGAAGTGGCTTGAAGAAAATGTTCAACCCGACCTGATATTATCTGATATCCAATTGGCAGATGGCATAAGCCTCGATATCTTTTATGAACAAAAAACAAACTGTCCGATCATATTTACCACTGCCTATAACGAATATGCCATCAGGGCATTTAAAGTAAATAGCATTGATTATTTACTAAAACCCGTTGATAAAAAAGAATTACAGGATGCTTTTCAAAAGTTTCATTTCCTGCAATCAAAATTTACCAATGCTACGTACCTCGATGAGATGAAAGAATTATTTAAGGATCTGAATAAAGGCAAACGTTATAAAGAAAGATTCGCGGTACACATCGGGCGCTCTGTAACACTAATACCTGTGGCGGATATTGCATTATTTATAAAGGAAGAAATAATTTTTTTGATCAACACGGGTGGCAACCGGTTTATCACTGATTTCCGTTCTCTGGATGAAGTGGAAGAATTAATAAATCCCAAAATATTTTATCGGGCCAACCGCCAACACCTGGTTCATTTGCCGTTCATTGAAAGTTATCGCGGAGACGATACCGGAAAACTAATCCTGAAGTTGCGGGGTATTAAAACAATTGATTGTATTGTAAGCAAAGAAAAAGCTGCTGAATTTAAAAAGTGGTTTGATTGAGCTTTCCGTCTCGCTGGCTGATATCTCCGGCTCGTTGTTTTTTGTTTGCATAACTACGCTTCATACTGTCTCTTTGTATAGCATTTAAAAAATGAAGAGCATATATTAAAAACAACAATGCCGGCAAACTCATTGTCGAAAATTATTTTCCTGTGATTACCAGGCAGGCCTTTACCGGTATTTAGGTCAAATACATTGATAAAAAAATAAAAAATGAGACTTATAATTCTAACAACTTTCGCTTTCAGTGTACTTCTTGTGGCGAGTGCACAAACGGCAAAAACCCTTACAATTGAAGATTGTTACAAACTGGCACGCCAAAATTATCCGCTAATAAAACAGAAAGAAATTATTTCAAAAAGTAAAGAATATTCAATTGAAAATGCTTCAAGAGGTTATTTACCGCAGTTCAGCATTAATGGGCAGGGAACCTACCAATCGGATGTTACAGAAATACCAATAAAAATTCCCAATACCGTTATTCCAACTATCGGCAAAGATCAATATAAAATTTATGCGGAAGTGAATCAAACAATATCTGATGGTGGCGTTATAAAAATGCAAAAGCAATCAATAGAAGCAAATGCAGCCACTGATGATCAAAACCTTGAAGTTCAATTGTATAAGCTAAAAGAACGCATCAATCAACTTTTCTTTGGAATTTTATTGGTAAAAGAACAATACCTTTTAACTGAAATTCAAAAAAAAGATATTCAGAATGGCATTACAAAAACCAATGCGTCTATAGCAAATGGGACTGCCTTAAAAAGCAGCTCAGATGTTTTAGAGGCAGAACTATTACAAGTTGACCAGCATAGCATAGAAGTAAGGGCCACTCAACAGGCATATCTTGACATGCTGGGGCAATTTGTCAACCAATCTCTGGATGAAACCACCTCGCTCGAAAAACCCGCACAAATTTCTATTTCTCAAAATATCAGCAGGCCTGAATTATCGCTTTTTGACACCGAGAAAAAAGCAATTGATGTTCAGGATAGATTAATCAATGCCAAAATTCAACCCAAAATCAGCCTGTTTGCCGACGCAGGGTATGGCAGGCCTGCACTAAATCTGCTAAAAAATGAATTTGCGGGATACTATATTGGTGGCGTAAGATTTAACTGGTCATTATCCGGATTTTATACCTATAAAAAAGAAAAAGCCTTATTGGAAAACAGCCGCAAATCTATAGAAATACAGAAAGAAACATTCCTGTTCAATACCAATAGCACTTTAAAGCAACAAAACGCAGAAATATTAAAATTACAGGAACTAATAAAATCAGATGACCGGATAATCCAGATGCGTAGTAAGGTAAAAAATACTGCAACGGCTCAATTAGATTTTGGTGTAATAAATTCAAGCGATTACCTGCGCGAAGTGAATGCTGAAGCAGGGGCAATGCAAAGCCGGTTACTTCATGAAATACAACTACTCGAGGCACAATATGATCAAAAAACAACATCAGGAAATTAATAATCAAATTTCACCAACATGAAAAAAATAATTCTCATTGTATCGGCTATCGGCTTATTCTCGTGCAACAATGAAAAAAATAAATATGATGCTTCCGGCACTTTTGAAACAACCGAAACAATTGTTTCTGCAGAAGCAAATGGCATAATAAAACAACTGAATCTTGAAGAAGGCCAGACCCTCCAAGCCGGGCAACATATTGGCTATATTGATAGCGTTCAACTTGGGTTACGAAAAAAACAACTGGAAGCACAAATAAAATCTGTGCTCAGTAAATCACCGGATATAGCCGCACAAACAAGTTCGTTTAATAAACAGGAAGCTGTAATACAAAGCCAGTTAAATACACAGTTGCATGAAAAGCAACGTATAGAAAATTTAGTGAAAGCAGATGCCGCAACCCCAAAACAATTAGATGATATTAAAGGAGTGGTAGACGCACTTCAAAAGCAACTGGAAGTAATTCACAGCCAGGATATCGCGCAAACCTCACAGTTGACCACACAAACCAGGGGCCTCACGGGCGATATAGTTCCTTTAAAAGTAGAAATAGAACAGTTGAACGACCAGATCTCCAAATGTAATATCATCAACCAGGTAAACGGGACAGTACTGGCCAAATATGCCGGGGCAAATGAAATGGCATCAACGGGTAAACCACTTTATAAAATTGCGGATCTCTCAATACTTGTTCTCAGGGCATATATTTCGGGGAACCAACTATCATCGGTTAAGATCAACCAGCCTGTGAATGTGCTGGTGGATGATGCCAATAAAAAGTATAAAGAATATGCAGGAACTATTGAATGGATAAGCAACAAAGCAGAATTCACTCCAAAAACGATACAAACAAAAGATGAACGGGCCAACCTGGTGTATGCGGTAAAAATCAGGGTAAAAAATGACGGCTATCTTAAGATCGGCATGTATGCCGATGTAAAATTATAAATGATGGAAGCAGTTATACTGAATAACATTACAAAAGTTTATGGAAAAGAAAAGAAAATTGCTGTAGATAATATTTCTTTTGCAGTAAATAAAGGTGAAGTATTTGGCCTTATAGGCCCGGATGGCGCAGGGAAAACAAGCATCTTCCGTATACTTACCACATTGCTGCTGCCGGATGGCGGAACAGCGACAGTAAATGGTTTTGATATTGTGAAAGATTATAAAAAGATCCGTAATACTGTTGGATATATGCCTGGAAAATTTTCGCTCTACCAGGATTTGAGCGTTGAAGAGAATCTGAATTTCTTTGCAACCGTATTTGGCACAACCATAGCAGAAAATTATGATCTCATAAAAGAGATCTACATACAAATTGAGCCTTTCAAAAAACGCAGGGCCGGGAAATTATCGGGTGGAATGAAACAAAAACTTGCCTTGTGCTGTGCATTAATTCACAAGCCAACTGTATTGTTTTTGGATGAGCCAACTACGGGGGTTGATCCGGTTTCAAGAAAAGAATTTTGGGAAATGCTGAAACGATTAAAACAACAGGATATCACTATCATAGTTTCCACTCCCTATATGGATGAAGCCACATTATGCGACAAAATTGCACTGATACAAACCGGCAAAATTTTATCGATAGAAACACCTGAAAATATCGTTCGGTCTTATCCCGTTAATTTATATAAAATAAAATCAGGCAAAATATATCCCCTGCTAAAAGATCTGAATGCATATCCGGATACGCTTAGTTGTTACACATTTGGTGAATACCTGCACTTGTCATTAACAAAGGATGATAAGCAAATTAAAAAAGAATTATTGACATACCTGCAAGGCAGAGGGCATATGGATGTGGAGTTTTATCCCGTAGCCCCGTCAATCGAAGATTGCTTTATAAAATTGTTAAAGAACTAACGTGAAAGAAGTAGTCATAAAAACAGAAAAACTCACCAAGCGCTTTGGCAGTTTTATAGCAGCCAATGAAATTAGTTTTGAAGTTGGTAAGGGCGAGATATTCGGTTTCCTTGGAGCCAACGGGGCAGGCAAAACCACCGCAATGCGGATGCTTTGCGGATTGTCGACTCCATCATCAGGAAATGCAGTTATTGCCGGGTTTGATGTATATAAACAAACCGAACAGATAAAGAAGCACATAGGTTATATGAGCCAGAAGTTTTCCTTATACGAAGACCTCACTGTTTTGGAAAATATACAGTTCTTTGGAGGCATTTATGGACTCAGCGATAAAATGATAAGGGCTAAGAGCGAACAGCTCATAGATCAGTTAAGCCTCAAAAATGAAGCAAAAAAATTAGTGGGTTCGCTGCCTTTGGGATGGAAACAAAAGTTATCTTTTTCTGTAGCAGTACTGCACGAGCCTGCGATTGTTTTCCTTGATGAGCCAACAGGTGGTGTTGATCCTGTTACGCGCCGGCAATTCTGGAATATGATTTATGAAGCAGCCGAAAAGGGTGTTACCATATTTGTAACTACACATTATATGGATGAAGCTGAATACTGCGACCGGATTTCGATCATGGTGGACGGCCGTATCAAAGCATTGGATAGTCCGTCTAATTTAAAAAAACAGTTTGCTGCCGGTTCAATGAATGAAGTGTTTTTTGAAATAGCCAGGGGCGCGCAGAGAGGTGAATAATATAAAATAGTATCGGCAAAAAATGTTAGCATTACTTAAGCACATATAGCTCCTGTATGAGACAATTTATAACATCCGTAAAAATAATTATCGAACCGAGTACACAAACAAATTAGTTCCCTCTCTTTCGGGGAGGGGCTGGGGCGAGGCCAAAAATTATGAAACAATTTATAACATTTGTAAAAAAAGAATTCGCACACGTGTTGCGCGACAGGAAAACATTGCTGATCCTTTTTGGATTGCCTGTGGTGCAGATCATGATATTTGGCTTTGCCCTTACCAACGAAGTGAAGAACTCAAAAATAATAATAGTGGATTATGCAAAAGATGTGGCCAGCCAGGAGATCATTACCAAAATAGGAGCGAGCAAATATTTTGAAATTGAAAAATCGGTAATGGGGCCTGAAGAAATTTATGACGCATTTAAAGAAGGCAAAATTAAACTGGCAGTGGTGTTTCCTGAAAATTTCAATAATGACCTGGTTCATCAAAACATGGCAACCATACAGATCATTGCCGACGCTTCTGATCCAAATATGGCCAATACGCTCACCAATTATCTTTCAACAATAATAACCGATTATCAAACGGAACTTAATGGAACGCACCTGATGCCGTACCGCATTATACCTGAAACAAGAATGCTGTATAACCCGCAATTAAAAGGAGTTCAGAATTTTGTTCCGGGAGTGATGGCACTGGTGTTAATGATGGTGTGCGTAATGATGACAGCCATTTCCATTGTAAAGGAAAAGGAAACAGGTACGATGGAAATTTTACTGGTATCACCCTTCAAGCCGATATTAGTTATTATATCAAAGGCTGTTCCTTACCTGATACTTTCTTTGGTGAATGTTACTACCATTTTGTTATTAAGTGTTTTTGTACTGGATCTTCCAATCAATGGAAGTGTATTTTTATTATTTGCTGAAAGCACATTATTCATTATTACCTGCCTCTCTTTAGGCCTGCTGATCTCTATTAAAACCGAATCGCAGCAGATCGCCATGTTGATTTCCTTATTGGGCATGCTGCTGCCTACCATTCTTTTTAGCGGCTTTATGTTTCCTATTGAAAATATGCCATGGCCTTTACGGGTAATTTCAAATGTAATTCCTGCAAAATGGTTTTATATTATTGTAAAATCAATCATGATTAAAGGCCTAGGCTTTATGGCTATATGGAAAGAAACAGCCACTTTATTGGGACTAACCATTTTCCTTGTTGCTGTCAGTATCAAAAATTTTAAAATCCGACTGGCATGAGAACCATAAAGTTTTTATTGCAAAAGGAATTCAGGCAAATATTCAGAAACAAAGCAATAGTTGCTATTATACTGGTAGCCCCGATAGTGCAGTTATTAATATTACCACTGGCGGCTAATTATGAAGTAAAGAATATTAATCTTTCTGTAGTAGATAACGATCATTCAGATTATTCACAAAAATTAATTTCAAAAATTACTGCTTCAGGATATTACAGGTTAACGGGTTCCAACACTTCTTTTACAGATGCTTTTAAATTAATCGAAGCAGATAATGCCGATCTGGTATTGGAAATTCCACATGGCTTTGAACAGAATTTGATAAGGGATAGCGAACAGAAATTATTTGTTGCCATCAATGCAATCAATGGAACAAAAGCAAGCCTCGGCGGCGCATATTTAAATACAATCATCCGCAATTTTAATAACGATATCCGTGTGCAATTAATGGCGCCTGGCAAATTTAATATCGCACCAACAATTGAGGTCACTTCATCCAATTGGTTTAACCCACTAATGAATTACCACATTTTTATGGTGCCTGGCATCCTGGCCATTTTAGTAACTCTTATCGGGGGCTACCTTTCGGCATTAAATATTGTGAAGGAAAAGGAAATAGGCACTATTGAGCAAATAAATGTAACGCCCATAAAAAAGTATCATTTTATTTTAGGCAAACTTATCCCGTTCTGGGTTTTGGGTTTGATAGTCTTTACACTTGGATTGATGGTTTCACGATTTGTATATGCAATTATCCCTTTAGGAAGTATTGTTTTGCTCTATGGTTTTGTAGCTGTTTATCTTTTGGCAGTTCTGGGATTAGGCCTGTTGATCTCTACTTTCTGTGATACCCAGCAACAAGCCATGTTTATAGCCTTCTTCTTTTTAATGATATTTATTCTGATGGGCGGCTTATTTACTCCCATCGACAGCATGCCTGATTGGGCAAAGGTTATTACAAAATTTAACCCTGTGAGTTACCTGATAGATGTAATGCGAATGATCATATTAAAAGGAAGCGGAATTAAAGATGTACAATATCATTTGTATGTTATTATGTTATTTGCAATTGTATTAAACAGCTGGGCAGTTTGGAATTATAAAAAGACATCGTAATGAACCGGCGGACAAACTCCTGCAATAAAATCATAATATCTTTCTTTGCGTGTACTTAATTTTTGTTTTGCCTGCTGTTTTAGGTAAATTACAGTGTCCTTACGATAAATTCTCATCCCGGGGAAATAATTTAATGAAGCGATTAATATTTTTGGCTGCGTGTTTTTTTGTTCCGGCATTGCTTGTCGCTCAAAAAGTTGTTTCGATAAAAGTTGACGGCGGCATTAATCCTGCATCTGCTGAATATATCCATAAAGCCATCGAAAAAGCTGAAAATGAAAAGGCTGAATGTCTTTTGATACATCTCAATACCCCGGGAGGCTTATTAACATCCACAAGAGGTATTGTGAGCGATATGCTCAAATCAACAGTACCCATAATTGTGTATGTTTACCCGGCTGGTTCACATGCCGGTTCTGCAGGCGTTTTCATTACGCTGGCCGCAAATGTTGCAGCAATGGCCCCCGGAACAAATATCGGCGCAGCACACCCGGTGTCGTTACAGGGAATGCCTGACACCATCATGAATGCAAAAGGAACCAATGATGCTGCAGCTTTTATAAGAACTATTGCCGAAAAAAGAAAACGAAATATTGAATGGGCCGAAGATGCAGTGCGAAACAGTGTTTCAATCACTGAAGAGGAAGCCATTGAAAAAAATGTAATTGATTATATTGCTAACGACGACCGCGAACTTCTTATTCAGATTGATGGAAAAAAGATGGAAGTAAATGGGGGTATTAAAATACTGCAAACTAAAAACGCAGTTATCGAATCAGAGGAAATGGGATTCTTTCAAAAAGTTCTTGACAGGTTAAGTGATCCTAATATTGCTTATTTGTTAATGATGATCGGGTTCTATGGAATATTATTTGAACTCTTTAATCCCGGTGCGATATTTCCAGGCATCGTTGGTGTTATATCCCTCATTTTTGCATTTTATTCAATGAGCAGTATGCCTGTTAATTATGCGGGATTATTTTTAATTATTTTTGGCATCATCCTCTTTTTACTTGAAATAAAAATAATTAGTCATGGGCTGTTAACTATTGGTGGCCTGGTATCTGTTCTATTAGGCTCTTTGTTTTTATTTCGCAGCAGCCCGACAGAAAATTTTGTAGCCATTTCGTGGACTTTAATAACGGCCACCACTTTGCTAACCGCTTTATTTTTTCTTTTTGTAATAGGCATGGGATTAAAGGCGCAACGCTCCAAACCATCTACCGGCATCAAAGCTTTCATCGGTAAAAAGGGAGAGGTCATTAGCTTATTGGATCCACAGGGGCTTGTGAAAGTAAATGGTGAAATGTGGAATGCAGAATCTCTTTCAGGAAAACTAAACCCCGGGGAAAATATTATTGTGAAAGACATAAAAAATCTTACATTATACGTTGAACAGGTATAAATTGCATGTTAACATTCATACCAGGTTCGTGAAAATTTGTGCAATTCGTGGCTTCTTTTTATTTAATCCGTGGCTATCTCTCTTGCTGTTAATAGAGTTGCAACATAACAAACTTAAATTGATCCGGCTCATATAAATATTTTATCAATTAAATAAAAAACCAGCTATGCCACAACAGTTTCCGTTAGTACTCGTAATCGTAATTGTATTTGTCCTTTATATACTTGCCAGTGCCATCCGTATTCTCCGTGAATACGAGCGTGGTGTAATATTCAGGCTGGGAAGGGTGCTTAATGGCGGCGTAAAAGGGCCGGGCCTTATTTTGTTGATACCTATCATCGACAAAATGGTAAAAGTAACTTTGCGTACCGTAGTTATGGATGTTCCCCCGCAGGATGTTATTACCCAGGATAACGTTTCAATAAAAGTAAATGCAGTAATTTATTTTAGGGTTATTGATCCCCAAAAAGCAATCGTGGAAATAGAAAATTATTTAGTTGGTACTTCACAACTTTCACAAACCACTTTAAGAAGTGTATTGGGTCAGTCAGAACTTGATGAACTTCTTTCCCAAAGAGAAAAAATAAATATCAGGCTGCAGCAAATTATCGATCTGCAAACGGAACCATGGGGAGTAAAAGTTACTCATGTGGAAGTAAAACAAATAGACCTTCCCCAGGAAATGCAGCGGGCGATGGCCAAGCAGGCGGAGGCAGAAAGGGAACGCAGGGCTAAAGTAATTTCTGCAGAAGGCGAGTTCCAGGCCTCGCAACGCCTTAGTGACGCTGCAAAAATTTTAAGCGAGCAGCCGAGTGCATTAACATTACGGTACCTGCAAACCTTACGCGAAATTGCAACTGAAAATAATTCAACTACTATTTTTCCGGTACCCATTGATATATTAAAGCCATTTATGAAAATGCATGAAGAGTCAAAAAAAGAGGAAACTAAAAGTTCTATAACCTGATTCCGGAGATAAATCAGATGCCTTGTATCAATGATATTGATGCTCTTATCCGTTAATTACCAGCATTGTGATAGTCTCTAATAATAAAATTTGTGCAGAAATTTTTTTATGAACCGGCAGTGTGCTTAAAGCTTCTGTATGCTTTTAAAAGAAATAAGATTACAAGCCAGGAAGCCTTCGGCCTTATTTAATTTTTATAAGGAGATTTTAGAACTACCTGTCATGCAATCAGGTAGTAATGGCATTGCTGTCATGGCTGGTACATCTCAAATAATTTTTGATAATACAACCGCACCAGGAAATCCCTTCTATCACTTAGCTTTTAATATTCCTTCCAACAAATTCGAAGAAGCATTTGAATGGATACAGAAAAAGGTGGAACTATTGTGGCTGAATGACTATAAAAGTTACGTTGCTGATTTTACCAACTGGCACGCAAAATCTTTTTACTTCATTGACCCGGCCGGAAATATTCTTGAGTTCATTGCAAGGTTTGATTTAAATGATAACGCCGATGAAAAATTTTCGTCTACGCATGTCCGTAATGTGAGTGAAATCGGGTTGGTGTTTCCTCTACAAAGTTTTGACAGCGATGTAAATCACTTACTGAAGCAATACCCGCTTTCTTATTTCGATAAACAACCCCCACTGCCGCACTTCAGGGCTCTTGGAAACGATGAAGGACTATTTGTCATCGTTCCTGAAAACAGGGTCTGGTTTTCTACAAAAAGTACAACATCACAAATTTTCCCGATGGAAATAGTTTTTATTGAAAAGGAGAGATTGTTTGAATTAAAAAGGTGAAGCCCATGGTCAATGTACGATGTACGATGTTAGATGTACGATGTTTGAAGTACAAGGTTCATGCACTCCTCCCATTAAGGATTTACACTCCTTTTGCTAAAATTTTTTAGGTTACCTTATAATTGCTGATGAGTCAATACATCAAACATCTTACATGGCTGCCAACTTCACATCGTACATCGTACATTTTTTCACACCGCACATCCCGCATCGCACATTACTTTGTATTAAAACTTCACATCTATACTCCCTTTAATTCCAAATTTCGGTATGCCGGGATTATTTAAATAATTCATTCTCCACACGGCATCAATTCTTAGTAAATGAAAAATATTATCTATCCCAACTCCTGATTCAATATAAGGGACTTTATCAGGAATTGTAAAATGATAATTTATCGTAGTGTCGTAATATCCGTTAGCAATTTTATTGGCCTCCGACATTCCTCCTATAACTCCCCTGAATGTAACCAGTGAACGCCACTTTAATCTTTTTAATAAGGGAAAATATTTGAATGGAAAGCTCCCGAAAGACTGCTGAACAGCGAGGCTTACATATTTATCAGTTGCAAATTCGAACCGGTTCATATTATTGAAAGCATACTTATTGTAATAATAAGTATCATTTCCCTTGAGTACATTCAGTAAAACTATAGGAAGCACCCCGTTGGTTAATCCCGCATCTATAGTGTAAGATAGCTGGCCAATTCTCCCGTCAGTAAAATCATGCTGAAGATAAAAATTCCATTTACTAAATTCAAAATCACTTTTAAATAAACCATCATTCACTTTTAGTCCTTTTGTATAACTAAGTGTTATAATGGGGTAATTACTTCCAAGGCTTCCTCTTACGTAATGTTGTGTAATAAATTTCTCTTTATGAGAAAAGCGCAGAGATAAAACTGCTTCACTTACTGTATAATTATTTGCTTCAGAAATATTATTCACGTACGGCTTAAAATCATTGTGCGTATAAAACACATCAAAAAAAGGAGTAAGTATATTGTGGTTAACTGCTGCACCTATGGCGATATCGTTAGTAAAATATTTCTGCCAGGAAGCCTGCACATATTTACTGTTAATAAGCCTTGTTTGAGAGTATTTCACTCTTCTTAAAAAAGAAGCAAATATTGAATTTTGGTCCAGTTCATCATTGTGGTCGTAAGTACCGGTAAGGTCACTGCTAACTTCCAGGTTTAAGGTGGTCCATTTTCTAGGATTTAATACAAATGTCGAATGCAGGAAATACCTGAATTGCTTATCCAGTGTGGCATAACCTGCATAACCACGAAGTTGAATATGGCGGTTAAAGCGTGGATTGGTTTGCAACCCGAAAGTAAACCGGTTTCCCTCTACTATATTATTGGTATATATGTAATAAATGCTTCCAAGATCAATAGGCCCTACCGTATAATAACCGGTAGTCAAAGCAGAAATAATTTTACCATAGGTTACTACTGCGGGTATTTTGGTAAGCGTATCCATCAGCAGGTAAATAGAATTCTCGGATTTGCTCAATGGTTCAAATCTTTGAATGGGCGCCCTGTTAAGTGTATCGTTAGCAAAAGCAGAAACGAGGATTAATTTTTTATCAAATGCAGTATCAATAAATTCATTATTCAGAATTATATTTTTATACAACGTGGTTTTTGTAGCTATAACACCGGTCTTCTTCTTTATAGGTACAACGAGGTCAATATATAAAATGTTTTTTTCGGGTAAAAATTTATTTTGGTCATTTGGTTCATAGAATTGTGATATTTCAAATTTGTTTACAAAGTTTATGTTGGCATTTTTGTCCATATGCATAACAAGGGACTTTATTGCAAACGAAGTATCTGCAATCCATAAATAACCATTGAATGTATTACTACCGAAATGTAATGGTGAAAACTGGACCTGTATACAACGGTGATTGCCAAAAAAAACAGTATCCAAAATGTGATAATCATAAAAACTTAACGCATTGTCTGAAATCGGGCTTACGAAATTCACATCAGCCAGCTTTATATTATTGTTATAAATATTTATTTTTTTGTAAAGGCCATCCACATAAGTCAAAATAGATTGATTATCGAGTCCCGAGCTTTTAATAGCGGTATAATCATACCTGTCCTTTTCAGGATTTTTCCTGTAGTAATAATTTGAATTGGTCTCTGATAAATACACCGGCAATATCTTTTCATGGTCCGGTGTTGTATCCATGTTATTGAATGCAAAAGCCAGGGGTTTCATTAACCTGTTGTTTTGTATCTTTTCAGGAATATTCTTTAGATCCACTTCAACCTTATCATATACCTGGCACTCAAAGGTTTTATTGTTAAAAGCATCATTCCTATCCTTATTTTTTATCACCTTAAGGATCAGCCTTTGTGCTTTCGTATATCTCGATTTGACAGATACCACTACTTCCGCCATTGAGCCCGAAGCGGGTTGTGCCTCAAAGTTGATAACCTGTTCCGGAGCTTTGGATACTGCCTTTGAAACTGTTTTATAGCCAATCATTGAAATGGCGATTGAATCTGTTCTATCGCTTACAGGGAAAGTAAATTTTCCATTCTCATCAGTAATAACCCCGTTACCGGAATTAAGAGAATAAATACTGCAGGAAACTAGGGGGAGCTTTGTTTTGGCATCTGTAACCCGGCCCGTTATTATACGGTCCTGCGCATAAGTTTTACCATACATGGCAAAAAGAAGAACACACAAAAAACTATATGGTATGATTTTTTTTATAGACGGGCAGGTATTAACATTAGCACTGTAAAATTATGTCACAAAATCCATCCGGAAAATTCTCCCTGTCCCCGGGAGAATCAATTCATATTAATTAAAAGCTTGCAAATTTAATTTTTTCCTGTCTTCTTAAGTTAAATAGCCTGCCCTGTTTAAGAGATACTTAGAGGAAAAATAGTTGGGTCATACCATATTTTATTTAAAATTTATCGTTGCCTTTACATTCAAACCAGTAAAAAAGCCTTTAAATTCATTCCCTTGGTCTCATCGGGGAGTTTTTGCGATTGCTGCATTCCATTCTGCCACCGCTCTCATCACCTGGTTATATAACTCCAAAAGCAGCCTATTATTTTCAACTGGCCGGATAAAAAATAAAAATCATTTTGATTTTTGAAAATCAACATACCCCTCTTTTTTTCATATCAATGTCATCATTTAAAATTTCACGACTTCCCAATAAGCTTTCTTAGGCTACAGGTTTACATCGAACAGCAAAGGATAATTCTTTCTGCCCGGAACCGGATACTTATCCAACCAGGTATTTTTATCAGATAGGTTCCAGAATGTTACACCGGTAATTACATTTTTATAGTCACGAAAAATCTTAAATATTTTTTTATATTGATCTGCCTGTTGTTTTTCAATCGCGGGCGTGTAAGCATCTGAATCTGTTGCCTGCTTTTCTCTCCTGTTTTTCTCCCGGGGATAAACAGATATGTCGAGTTCTGTGATCTGAATTTTTAGTCCAAGTGAAGAAAATTTTTCAATTGTTTCAGTTAATTCCTTTTCTATTGGTTCATAAATACTCCAATGGCCCTGCAGTCCCACAGCATTAACCGGCACTTTTGCATCCACCAATTGTTTTAAAAGTTTATAAACCCTTTCCCTCTTTTCAGGGCGCTCTGTATTATAATCATTATAAAAAAGAATGGCTTCCGGATCGGCTTCATGTGCGTATTCAAAAGCCTTTATGATAAAATCTTCTCCGCACACCTGGTACCATATCGAGTTTCTCAGAAATTTTGTACTGTCATCATCAAGTGCCTCATTTACGACATCCCATGCATAAATTTTTCCCTTGTAGCGGCTGACAACAGTAGTAATGTGGTCTCTCAATCTTTTTAATAAAACATCTTTTAGTAACCAATTTACCGTTGCTGCCTTTAAATAGCCAGCCGGGTGTTTGCTCATGCCAGCATAAATTATGCCCGCGAACTTTTAATCCGTGATGCTGTGCAAAATTTACAATGCTATCTGCATCCGTCCAGAAATATTCATTCTCTTTTGGATGAATAGGCCCCATCTTCATGGCATTTTCGGGAGTAAGGCTGTTAAATTCCCCTAGCATCAGGTTGCTTTCATTTCCTGATAAATTTCCAGGGGTAACGGCAACGCCTATTCGAAAATAATTTTCATAATAATCTTTCAATCCCTTTACAACACTTACATCCTGTTTGTGCAATTTATTATTATGGCCACATTGTACAAACAGGAAAAAAAACAAAATGACAAAAGCAGTTAATTTTATAGCAGCCATAAATTATTTTTTATCAATCTCCGGTAAGTTTTATGAGCAATTTTGGGCAAATGTTTTACAATAGCATTAATAAATCTACTCGCTGCTAGGTTCAGGTCGCGACCGGTCCCTACATGGTGATCTAGCTGTTCACTATCATATGGTTCACAATTTAAAAATTACCGAACCATTGTTTATGATAATCATGAAAATCTTATTGTTCGCGAATTTTTTTTTCCGGTAGGGACAGGTCGCGACCTGTCCCTACTTAAAATCCAATAGAATTGCCGCCATCCACGGGCAGCACCACCCCCGTGATATAACCTGATGCAGAAGATGCCAGGAATACAGCGGCATCACCAATATCAGCAGGCATTCCCATAGCGCCCATTGGAGTTCTCGACATTACCTTTTCTTTTCTTTCCTTATCATTATCCAATGCTTTGGACGACATATCTGTTGCAATAAATCCGGGCGCAATGCAATTCACGCGTATTCCTTTTGGAGAAAGCTCGACCGCCATTGCTCTCGTCATTCCTTCAATTGCCGATTTTGATGCGGTGTAGGCAATTACTTTGGGCAGGCCATATTGTGATGCCATTGAGCTTATATTAATAATACTGCCGCTGCCTTCTTTCATCATATTTTTTACCACTTCTCTCGATAGGGCAAATACCGCTGCTACATTAGTGAGTATAATTTTTTGAAATTCATCATCTGTTACTTCTATAAATTCTTTTTTTAAATTGATGCCCGCATTGTTTACAAGAATATCAATTTTTTTATATTGCTTAATAAATTGGTCTACCAATTCGGGAATGGAAGAAAGGTTGTTTAAATCAAACACCACAGGAATACACAGCTCCCCTAATTTAGTTTTAGCGGCACTCAGTTTTGCTTTATTACGGCCTATAATAATAGTAGTAATATTATTTTGCACAAATTTTTTAGCTATAGCCAACCCGATCCCTGATCCGCCGCCGGTTATTATGGCAACTTTTTTTTGATGATTTGTTTTCAATAGTTATTTGCTTTTTAAATGGTTCTTCTGAATTATTTTATCCGTTACCCGGTGCATAAGGAAATTTTAAAGACTCATAATATTCCAAAGTGTGATCGGGTTTTTCATATTTTCCCGGAACCGGCATTTTTGAAAAGGTTTGAAAATATAAAAGACACGAATTGCGCCACCAAACCGCCTCCTTTTCCTGGATGCTTAACAGCATCCGTACCTGGTTAAACCTTTCGTCATCTACATATTTTTTCATACGATCCCATGCGTTTTGCATCCACCTTACGGTATCTACGCCTTCATTGTATTTATAACACAATTCATCCCAAAGGTTCCTCCCCGATTTTAATGGATACGTCCAGGGAACATGATGGAACCATAATAAATATTTTTCAGGGCATGTGGACAGGTCTTCAAATTCCTTAGGTAAGGGCGGCTGATATTGAGTAAGTGCATTACTTCCTGCAGAAGTTCGGTCAAAGCCAATACCAACACTGTCAGCACGATGAAAATACACCGGGTTCCAATCAGCACGCGGTGCTTTATCATACCAGGGTGCAGGGCCATAATGATGCCCATATCCCATAATATGATGAAGGCCCAATGGCGTCATATAATTCACGACCGCTTCCCTTGAAGCCAACATAATTTTTTCAACGGTGTCTACAAAATCCTGGTCGTTGGAAAATGTCTGCCGTATCCATTCATCTGCTATTATTGCGGAGCTTAATTCGTGATCCCATGCAAGCCGTCCGTAAGCGTACCAGTTAGCCTGACCGAAAGGATGCGCTGTCCAGTTGATATCATTCCCGATATTTGATACACCGGCTATACCGGTAAGCTGATGTTCATCCACGGAGCCATCGATCACTTTTGCAACAGTTGATCCATTTCCTTTTTCATAGGTATCAGATTCCAGCGTTTCTTTAAATAAAGGAGCCTCATAAACAAGATGGGTACCCTGCCCCAGGTATTCCTGGGTAAGTTGAAACTCCATCATCAGGGATGTTTTGGGCATGCCACCAAAAAGCGGGCTGAAAGGTTCCCTCGGTTGAAAATCGAGCGGACCGTTCTTCACCTGCACCAATACATTTTTTCTAAATGAACCATCCAGTGGCTTAAATTCTGTGTAAGCCTGTTTGAACCGGTCTGCAGGTGTTTCATTGCTATACACAAAGGCGCGCCACATCACAATTCCATTATGTGGCGCTAAGGCATCGGCCAACATGTTGGCTCCATCCGCATGTGTCCTTCCATAATTCTGCGGCCCCGGTTGTCCTTCCGAATTTGCTTTTACCAGCAAGCCTCCAAAATCCGGCATGTATTGATAGATCTCATCGACCTTTTGTTTCCACCAGTTTTGAACTTCTGTATTTAACGGATCAGCGGTTTTTAATCCGCCAATCTCCATAGGCGCACTAAATTTGGCGGTGAGATAAACCTTTATTCCGTACGGACGAAACACATTTGCCAATGCCGCTGCTTTAATCAAATAATCTTTTGTAAGAACAAGCGCATTTGCATTAACGTTGGTTAATACCGTTCCATTAATTCCTATGGATGCATTGGCCCTTGCATAATCTATATAACGCTTGTCAATATACCCGGGTAGTGTATGCCAGTTCCAGATTGATATGCCTGCATACCCACGCTCCACGCTCCTGTTCAAATTATCCCAATGATCTAAAATGCGGTTTTGAATTTTTGGGATACTTATAACGGAAAGTTGCCGGATATTTTGGCGGGTTTGTAACAAGCGTAGAAAATTAAAGACACCATACAAAATACCCACATCATTTATAGCGGTAATAAAAATTACATTTTTTTTATTGATGACTGAAGTGCGGATGATGTAGCCTTCTTCTCCCAAAGCATTTATTTCATGTAAAGAAAATAAGGATTTTACATAAGATGATGATCCGGGAGTTCCCACAACAACGGTTCCGCCGTTAATTGATTTCTGATCAATTATTTTTTTACCCAACAATCCCTGTAAGCCCTGTAACAGTTCTTTTTTTGCTACATCTGAAGTTGCACTTGTATTGTTGAATTGTATTCCTGTAATTTGCTGCTGGTAATGAGCCAATAGTTTGGCATCTTCTATTTTGTCGTACCGCAACCACAGCCGGTAACCATCTTCCGAATAAGAAACACAAAATAAAATTAAGCACAGCAGTGTTATAAAAATTTTGTTCATGCTTAACAGTGTTCTGTTTCTGATTAAAAAATTATTGCACTTTCCTTTTTTATGATGATTTTCTTACTTGATTTCTGACCGGAGTATAATTGTACTGGTAGCGTGAATTGTGGCATTCCCATTTAAATGATTAATTAAATTGTGTGCTGCAACTTCACCCATTTCATAACCCGGGTAATTAATGGTAGTAAGATTCGGCTCTATAAAGCTATAAATAAAAAAATATTGTTTAAAATAAAATGTAACCGATTACATTTTTCAAATAATTGCCTTATATGGGTTGTCGGGAATTAGGTTTTGCGTCCCATTCATCAGAATGAGATCGATCGGGTTACAGAGGGCCTCAATTTCCCCAGAACCCGGGATATTAATGCAGTTTTATTCTCATAATAACAAAAGGGGGATAAATTTCTATTCGTCCCTCCTTTTGCTTTTTCAAAAAGAATGTATAGTTCAATGCCCTGCCGGAATTGATAAACATCGCTTATAAATGCAAAAGCGGGTTATTGAATTATATGCCCATAATAAAAACGCAGGAATTATTTTAAGTGCAGGCATCTGCGATATTATAAAAAACATTCAGGTAATTTATCGGCGTAAATTTCAGGAACAACATTTGTTTTTTTTAAATTTAATTCGGATCTATAAAAATTAATTTCTGAATCAAACAGATATTTAGAATCGATCTGCTTATATTGAATTGAATTAATAAACTTTACAATACTAAATTCGGCAATTTATGTTGATGGAAAAAACGATGCGTTGGTTTGGGCCCGATGACCCCGTAAGTTTATGGGATATTCGTCAATCCGGTTGTACCGGTGTTGTAACGGCACTTCATCACATTCCTGTTGGAGAAATATGGCCTGTAGAAGAAATCAACAAAAGGAAACTGGCGATAGAAGATGCAGGAATGACGTGGACCGTAATTGAAAGCCTGCCTGTGCATGAGGATATAAAAAAGCAAACAGGGAATTACAAAAGTTACCTGGAAAATTACAAGCAAAGTTTGTGCAATATTGCAGCCTGCGGATTGACAGTGGTTACTTATAATTTTATGCCTATACTCGATTGGATGCGTACAGATATAAATTATGAAATGCCGGATAAAAGCAAAGCACTGCGGTTTGAAAAATCTGCATTCGTCGCTTTTGATCTGTTTTTATTAAAACGCCCGGGCGCTGAAAATGATTATACAAATGAAGAGAAAGAAAAAGCAAAAGCAAGGCTCAATACTATGAATGCTGAAGAAAAAGAAATTCTTTACCGCAATACTTTACTGGGATTACCCGGGAGTGAAGAACGTTTTACCGAAGAGCAAATATTATCTGCTCTTAAAAGTTATGAAGGTATCGGGGCAACTGAACTTAAATCACATTTGTTTTACTTTTTGCAGCAGGTAATTCCCGTGGCGGAAGAGGCAGGATTAAAAATGGCCATTCATCCTGATGATCCGCCTTTTTCGATCCTGGGATTGCCAAGAATAGTAAGTACAGAAAAAGATGCAAAAGAATTATTGGACGCTGTTCCCTCGGCAGCAAATGGGCTATGTTTCTGCACCGGTTCATATGGTGTGAGAAAAGATAATGACTTACCGGGAATGATACGGCGCATGGGAGATCATATCCATTTTCTTCACCTTCGAAGCACAACAAGTGATGATGAAGGAAATTTTTATGAAGCAAACCATCTCGATGGAGATGTAGATATGTATGAAGTAATAAAAGAAATTGTATTACTGATGAATGAAAGAAACATTTCTATCCCGATGCGTCCCGATCATGGACATCAAATGCTGGATGATCTTAATAAAAAAGCGTACCCGGGATATAGCGCCATCGGGCGCTTAAAGGGATTGGCAGAATTAAGAGGGCTGGAATTGGGAGTATCCAAAAATATCTTTTGATGTATAAATTAAATAAGTTGAGTCTTTTTAAATTCCATATCCGCATAAAAAAATAATTGCAATAACCCGTTTAATAAACCAAAATAGTATTGTTTTCAATGTGCAATACAACACATAAGAAAATGAAATCAACACTGCAATATCACTTATGAAAATTTCAAATTGTTTCAAATTGTTTTTTCAGAAAAAATTTTTTCGGCATTTTTCGAAGTCTGATAAGCTACTTCTTCAATTGAAATATTTTTAATTTCTGCAAGTTTTTGCCCAACATATTTTATATAGCTGCTTTCATTTCTTTTACCCCTGAATGGAACCGGGGTTAAATAGGGCGCGTCTGTTTCAAGCACAATATGCTCCAGGCCAACCTCACGGGTAACTTCGGCCAATCCTGAATTTTTGTAAGTAATTACCCCTCCTATTCCTAAAAAAAATCCCTGTTCAATTATATCATTTGCATTTTGAACTGTTCCGCTAAAGCAATGAAAGATGCCCTTTAACCCTTTGCCATTGTATGTTTTTACAATATCAATGGTTTCCTGCATGGCGTTACGTGTATGAAGTACCAAAGGTAAATTATATTGCAATGCCCACTCCGCCTGGATATGAAGACTTGTGTATTGTTCCTTCATGAATGAAGTATCCCAATAGAAATCAAGGCCGGTTTCTCCTATCGCTGCAAATTTTCTTTGTTCCAGCATTGTATTAACCTTGTGCAATTCTTCTTTATAATTTTCCTTTACCGAGCATGGATGCAAACCGGCCATAGCGATGCATTTGCCGGGAAATTTTTTTTCGAGGTCAAAGATTGCAGCAGTTTCCGAACTGTCAATGGCCGGAAGATAAAATCTTTCCACCCCTTCGGCTTCTGCACGTTGCAATACTTCATCAATATCAGTAAAAAATTCTTTTAAATACAAATGGGTATGGGTGTCAATAAATTTCATAAAGCAAAGAAAAATTAAAAATATTTATTAAACCTGAAGAACTGTTGACCCGGTATGCAATCATCACCAGGGATATTCGGGCTTCAGGTGTAATGTGTAACAGGAGAGAATAAAAGTATAAGTGATTGACAAAAAAATCACTTGCCCAAACACCGGAAGTTGAAGAAAAATTGAATTGTGTAACACCTATGGCCCGTTGAAGTAATAGCACCGCTTTCAGCGCTTTGGGATGATGTATTTAAATCACCGGTAATAATTTCTGTTTCGAATCCAGGTGGCAATTTATAGACTGCTTTGTTAGTAATTTATCTGTTGGAAACTAGGACTGTCACAGAATTGTAAAAGTATGACAGGGAAAGCTAATATAATATTCATAATACCCGCATATGCCTTATAATTAATCGTATTCGGCACAATATTATGGCACACAGCAAAATTGTTGTTGATTTGTTAAAAACAATTTATTAACTTCACAACAGTTTTCATAGGGTACGGATTAAAAACGGGCCGGGGTATCTACCCCGGCCCAATTTTTTTTACCATTACAGTGAGATCGTTTTAAAGTGAAATCCTCTTTCTGTAAAATATTCAAGCACACGTGGCAGCGCGTATTGCAACCTTGGAAATGCTTTTACGCTATCATGAAAAACTATGATTGAACCAGGCCCTGTATTATTGATAACATTGAGGTAACAATTCTCAGGTGTAATTGTTTCATCAAAATCACCGCTAAGCACATTCCACATAATTGTTTTCAACCTCAATCTTTCTCCGCGCAATGCCTTTAGTTGAAATTTTGTAATTTTTCCATAAGGCGGACGGAACAGATCGCTGTCAATAATATCTGCTGCCCGTAGTAGGTCTTCAAGATATTTTTTATCAGGTGTTTTCCAGCCGTTTAAATGACTAAATGTATGATTTCCCGGCTTATGCGAATCTGAAATAATTTGTTTATAGATTTCAAAATAATCTTTTACATTTTTTCCTACGCAAAAAAAAGTGGCCTTTGCATGGTACTTTTTAAGTTCCTGCAATACGAATGGAGTCGCCTCGGGGTGTGGCCCATCGTCAAATGTGAGGTATATATCTTTCCCGGGTGCTTTAATTTCCCACGTACAGCCAGGATAGATTTTTTTCAATAACCACGGTGTTTTTACGAAATAAAACATTTAAGAAAAATAAATCTTTTTAGTGAATTAAACTCTTATTACAAAAAATCGTCTTAGGTATCAATAAACTCATCTTAACCTTATTTTAACCTTATTTTAAAAGTACTTTATGAAATTAAAAAATTACCTGCTTGCCCTGGCAACTATATCCGTCGCGGCATGCTTTTCTTCGTGTAAAAAAGACAATTCCGGAAGCCCCGCTGCCTCTGATGAGGTAGCAACAACTGTAGAATTGAGCGGAGACCAGGCCATTTCCGACAACCTGAATTCCGACGCAGAATATGTATTAAATGAAGCAGCAGTAACAAATAATTTTGCCGGTGAAAGGACTACCACTGCAACCCAAACACTGAATGTACTCACTTGCCCCACTGTAACTGCTACTCCCGGCTTCCCAAAAAACATTACAATTGATTTTGGCGCAGGCTGTACTTCAGATAACGGAATTACAAGAAGCGGAAAAATTAATATTATACTTAGTGATTCGCTCAGGACACCCGGAAGTGTTGCTGTTATGACTTTTACTAATTATTATGTAAGCGGTTTCAAAAAAGAAGGAACTGTAACTTGGACCAATACAAGCCAGGGTGGAATGAAAAGCTGGGAACGTAAATGTGTTGATGGAAAAATTACTGCACCCAACGGGCGTTACTGGCTGCACAGCGGTACCCAGAATGTGGTTCAAACAGAAGGTTCCTCTACTCCATTCAATTTGCGCGATGATGTTTTTTCAACAACCGGCTCACATACTGTTACCAATGCTGCGGGAAAGACAAGAACCAGTGAAATCACAGAGGCCCTCGAAAAGAAAGTGATATGTGATAATATTGATAAAGGCAAAATAAAAATACAGGGACCCAATCATTTTGCCATTCTTGATTTTGGCGATGGTACCTGCGATCGCATTGCAACCATAAGTATTGATGGCAATGCACCGATAACAATTTTACTGAGATAAAGATTTTAGATAAAAGATTAAATCCCTATGCGAAAAACTTGTGAGTAACATCACAGGTTTTTTTTATTTTATATACAACCTGGATGTAATATCCAAATGAAATTTCATTTAAGGACTGCTTTAAGTTAAATGAAATTCCCGGAAGTTCCCGGTACCCCGGCGCCTGATGATTCCCATATTCGCAGACGCACGTGGCATATGGCCTGAACCCCAAAAAACGATACACCGATATACAGCCGGCACTTATATTTGCACAATGAAAAAGGTACGAGTAAGATTTGCACCAAGCCCCACGGGAGGATTACATTTGGGAGGTGTTCGCACGGCTTTGTATAATTATCTATTTGCAAAAAAACATAATGGTGATTTTGTATTGAGGATTGAAGATACTGATCAAGCCCGCTATGTTCCAGGTGCCGAACAGTATATAATGGATTGCCTTAACTGGTGCGGTATTCAACCCGACGAAGGGCCTCATAATGAAGGCGGGTATGCACCTTACCGGCAAAGTGAACGAAAAGATCTTTACAAAAAATATGCTGAAGAACTTGTAAAAAAAGGACATGCTTATTATGCTTTTGACTCACCCGAAGAAATTGAAGCTATGAGGGAAAACCTAAGGGCTGAGGGAAAAAGTAACCTGCTCTATGGGCATTCTGCTCGCATGCACATGCGCAATTCTCTCTCTTTGTCACCCGCAGAAACCGGGGCATTGCTGAAAACTGAACTTCCTTACGTAATACGGATAAAAATAAACGCGGATGAATCTGTATTTTTCAAAGATATGATAAGAGGAGAAATAACGATGGACACAAACGGCGTTGATGATAAAGTGCTGCTAAAAGCAGATGGTATGCCTACGTATCATCTTGCGGTTGTTGTAGATGACTATTTAATGAAAATAACCCATGTATTCCGGGGTGAAGAATGGCTTCCAAGCGCACCTGCTCATATATTGTTATGGAAATATTTTGGTTGGGAAAATCATATGCCACAATGGGCACATCTTCCATTGATCCTAAAACCCGATGGTAACGGTAAACTGAGCAAAAGAGATGGTGAAAGGCTTGGATTTCCTGTTTTTGCGATGGAATGGAAAGACCCAAAAACAGGTGACCCGATGAAAGGATTTAAAGAACTTGGATTTTTGCACGAAGCATTTATAAACATGCTTGCTGTGCTTGGGTGGAATGACGGGACAGAAAAAGAAATATTTTCATTAGATGAATTAGTTGAAAGATTTTCCATTGAAAGAGTTCATTCAAGCGGGGCAAAATTTAATTTTGAAAAAGCAAAGTGGTTCAATCATGAATGGATTAAAAAGCAGGATGTTGAAAGCTGGAAGCCGGAAGTAAAAAAAGTTTTTGCGGCAAAAGGGGTTGCAATTGGTGATGCTGATGAAATTAAATTTGAAAAAGTACTTGCATTAATAAAAGACAGGTGCACGTTACTTACCGATTTCTGGGAACAGGGCCATCTGTTTTTTGTAAGGCCCGGTGTAATTGATACTGCTTCCATACTTCCCAAATGGAATGAGCATAAAAATCTTTTCTTCAATGAATTGTTACGTACTTACACCTTCACAGATTTATGGAATGCAGCATATCTTGAAAATGCATTCAAAGAAATTGCGTCAGTAAACCAGTTGAAGCCCGGTGAACTTATGTTGCCATTACGAATCATGCTTGTGGGAGGAAAATATGGCCCGGGAGTTTTTGATATTGCAGCATTATTAGGTAAAGAAGAAACTTTAAAAAGGATAGAGCATACTTTATCACTATTGAATGAGATATCCGGGGAATAATTTTCGTACAATCCCCTGTACCTTTATACTCAATGGAAGAGCAAAAAGATAAACCAGGAAATAATAATCCGGCCGGTCAAAGATCTATTAGGGTACTTGTTGCCAAAGTAGGACTTGATGGCCATGATCGGGGCGCAAAGGTGATCGCAACCTCCCTTCGTGATGCGGGCATGGAAGTAATTTATACCGGTCTGCGCCAAACGCCCGAAATGGTAGTGAATGCAGCACTGCAGGAAGATGTAGATGCTATCGGCGTAAGTATTTTATCCGGCGCTCACAATACGGTCTTCCCGAAAATATTAGCGCTCCTTAAAGAAAAAAAAATGGATGATGTTCTGTTAACAGGGGGCGGCATTATTCCTGATGATGACATGAAATCTTTAAATAAATTGGGAGTTGGAAAATTATTCCCCCCGGGAACTCCTACCACTGAGATTGCTGAATATATTAAAGGATGGGTGAAAGCAAACAGAAACTTTTAAATTTTTATTATGAGCAAATCCATTCGCATATTTAAGTCATTTGAAGAACAGGAAATGTTTTATTTGGAATTAATGCGAAATTCTACAATTGAAGAACGTTTCAGGAAATTGTACATGATGCAAAAAATGACGAAAACTTTACATCCTCCGAAAGATTCAAAAAGAAAAATAATTATTCGAAATGGATTTATTAAGTGATGAATTTTTACTTTTTTTTTCCTGCGCTCAAAAAAACAAGCTTAGGTATATGATAATTGGAGGTTACGCGGTAAACTATTATGGCTACAATAGAAATACCGATGATTTGGATGTTTGGATTGCACCAACTAATGAAAACAAATTGATGTTTGTTCAAACACTTTTATGTATGAACTATTCAAAAAATGAAGTTGCGCCATTGTATGAAGAAGATTTCACAGGACCTTTTGTTTCAGCAATAGGGAGTGAAGCGTCGACTATTGATGTTTTGACTGTTGTGCATTTTTCCCTTTCCTATGATGAAGCAGAAAGCAACATGGTTGTTTATGAAGTAATGCCTGGAATTTTTATTAATTTAACTCCATACGATTTTTTAATTAACATGAAATTACTTTCCAGAAGAGATAAAGATCTGTGGGATGTTGCACGACTGGATGAATTAAAAAATAAAAAATAATGTTATGAATTTTTCTACTTTAAACATAATATTTGAAAATAATATTTTTACCATCACCATTAACCGGCCTGATAAATTAAATGCGCTTAACAAAACAGTTTTGGATGAACTGGAGCAGGCGATGCAAATAGTTTATGATGATAAAGACATCAAAGCAGCTATTATTACCGGGCAGGGTACCAAAGCTTTTGTTGCAGGAGCCGATATATCTGAATTCCTGAAAGCAAGCGATGAGCAGGGTGCAGAGCTGGCAAGAAAAGGCCAGCAAATATTTTTTAAAATAGAAAATTCACCCAAGCCTGTGGTCGCTGCAGTTAACGGATTTGCTTTAGGCGGGGGATGTGAGCTTGCAATGGCATGTCACTTCCGGCTGGCAAGCGATAATGCAAAATTTGGTCAACCCGAGGTGAACCTTGGCCTGATTCCGGGTTACGGAGGTACACAGCGTTTAACCATGCTCGTTGGAAAAGGCAAAGCGATGGAATTGATTATGAGTGGCAGCATAATTGACGCCAATGAAGCAAAAAATATCGGGCTTGTAAATTATGTCACGCCAGCCGAAAGCCTTCTTGAAAAAACAAAAGAAATCCTAAATGTCATTATTACCAAATCTCCTGTTGCTGTTTCCAAAGTAATTGCTGCTGTAAATGCTTTTTATAGCTTTGACAAAAACGGTTTCGATGAAGAGGTGAATTTGTTTGGTGAAGTTTTTGCATCTAATGATAAAAAGGAAGGCACTACTGCTTTCACTGAAAAAAGAAAGCCTGTATTTACAGGAAGCTAAATATTTACATTATGGTAATACTTCATAAAAATTGTTGAGTAACTTTGAGAAAATGAAGACTGCAATAATAAACAGGATTTTTTTGTTGCTGTTTACAGTAGTAAGTTTATGTACAGCTTTCTGGATTTTTCATACCCATACTGTTTTACAAAATACCGGTTCGCCTACCACGATAGTCCGGTTATTTGATCTTAATAATGATTTGCTATACAATATAGTTACCATTTTCTCCATAATTTTATTGCTGCTTTCGAATTTTTTTTACTGGCGGGCAGGGAACGGAATCTTCTTTTTATTGTGCGTTCTTTATTTTATGGCAGGTATTATTTCTTTGGCCATACTGGAAGATGCCCGTTTTTATTATACAAAACAAAATGGATTATTGCATGGTAAATTGTCTTCCGGATTTATTGTGTCTGCCTATTTGATAGGAATTGTAATCATCATAACCATCCTCAATTTTTTTATAATAAATTATTTAAGAAAAAGGGCTTTGATAAAACGCAGGAAAATATAATTTCCCGCGGGACGCACCCCATTTGAATTAAATTTGATTAAGTTTTTTAAAATACATCAGCAATAAAGAATACAAATAATAATGGAATACAGAATCGAGAAAGACACCATGGGAGAAGTGAAAGTGCCTGCCAACGCTTATTATGGAGCACAAACACAACGAAGTATAGAAAACTTTAAAATCGCAGAGGACATTAACAGAATGCCGAAAGAAATCATACGGGCGTTCGCTTATTTAAAAAAGGCCGCTGCCATTACAAATTTTGATGCAGGCGTTCTCTCCAAAGAAAAATGTGAAACGATCAGCAAGGTTTGTGATGAAATCCTCGAAGGAAAGCTGGATAATGGATTCCCTCTTGTTGTATGGCAAACGGGGAGTGGAACACAAAGCAATATGAATGTAAATGAGGTAATTGCTTACAGGGGCCATGTAATAAGTGGTGGGAAGCTCACCGACAAGGAAAAAATACTTCATCCCAATGATGATGTAAACAAATCACAGTCCAGTAACGACACTTTCCCCACTGCAATGCATATTGCTGCCTATAAAATTCTGAACGATCTAACATTGCCGGCGATTGAGAGTCTGAAAAATACTTTAACGGCTAAGTCAAAGCAATTTATGAAAATTGTGAAAATAGGCCGTACACATTTCATGGATGCCACGCCCTTAACGCTTGGCCAGGAATTCAGCGGCTACGCGTCACAGTTAGATCACGGATTAAAAGCTGTTAAAAACACAATGGCACATTTAAGTGAGCTTGCCCTTGGCGGAACAGCTGTTGGAACAGGAATAAATACTCCGCCGGGTTATGCAAAAAATGTTGCAGAAACTATTGCCGAGCTTACCGGCCTTCCATTTAAAACTGCAGAAAATAAATTTGAATCTCTTGCTTCCCATGATGCTATAGTAGAAACGCACGGAGCTTTAAAAACCGTTGCCGTGAGCATTATGAAAATTGCCAACGACATCAGAATACTTTCATCAGGCCCGCGAAGCGGAATTGGCGAAATTCATATTCCGGATAATGAGCCAGGCTCTTCCATTATGCCTGGTAAAGTAAATCCTACTCAGTGCGAAGCACTTACAATGATTGCTGCACAGGTTATGGGCAATGATGTAGCTATAAGTATTGGCGGAGCAACCGGTCATTTTGAGCTGAATGTTTTTAAGCCGGTGATGATCTACAATTTCCTTCACAGTGCACGGCTTATCGGAGACGGATGCAACAGCTTCAATGAAAACTGTGCCAAAGGGATTGAACCTATCTTGGAAAACATAAAAAAGCATGTAGATAATTCCCTGATGCTTGTGACAGCACTCAATACAAAAATCGGTTATTACAAAGCCGCTGAAATTGCACAGAAAGCTCTTAAAGAAAACACCACTTTAAAAGAAATGGCAGTAAAGCTGGGCTATGTCACTCCGGAACAATTTGATGAATGGGTCGTCCCGGAAGATATGGTCGGAAAAATCGACTAAGCGGGACCCGAATAATATCCGGCAACAAAAATTGAATCGAAGGCTATAAAAAGTGGTAAGTATAAACCTGATAGTTCATTTTACCACTAATCGAAGGAGATTCACCAGTGGCTTCGTTGGAAACAACATTGGAAAAAGCTGTAACCACAAAACCATTGGGTGGGTTTGAATTTACTGTTAGCGAAAATCGCCATTTGAAAATGTGCCCGGGATTCAGAAATTTACCACAAAACCACATTGACTGTTCCCATAAGTTATAGTATAATTTTGGGGCCCTGAACCTGTAGGTGTCCCGCTGCCATTTAAAAGTACAGCTTGTACGCCCGCGGAAGTAAATGTACCGGTTTTTGAAAAAGAAACGCCATTAACTGTATTAGAAGTTATGGTATAAGTACCAGCTACTGCAACAGTTACCTGTACCTGTACCGTATTAGCAGCAGTTAGTGCAACACCTTGTGTGTATACCCCGGCCAGTGTAACCGGCTTGCAATTACCCGAGCTGTCACCAAAAACACCTGATGACACAACCGCCTTTGTCCCAATTGTCGAAGTAAATTTACCCTGGCTTAAATTTTTAGTTTTACTTGCAGAATCAAGCGAAGCACCCGAAAACGTTCCGCTAACAAAATTGTCGCTGTAGGAAGTTATATTAACAATAAATTCCCCGCTTAACTGATCGGCCTGGTAAAGAGTCTTTGCCGGCAATGAATATTGAAAAGCTGATTGAAATAGTGAAGCTTTGTAGGTACCCGTTGCAAAAATATCGGCAAACAAATCCATGTGAAAACTTTGAGTACCATCAAGTGACGTTCCAAGAAGTTGTAGCTCTTTTGTTGTTGAGCCGAGAATTGTGCTTACAATCGCGGTATCCATATTGCCCTGGAATTGCTTAAGGCTGTCTGTAAATTCCCATGTTCCGGTAGGTATTTTAAGGTTTCCTCCTTCAACACTGTATTCCTTGTTGCAGGCATTGAATAGCAGAGCGGTCAAAATGAGACAAAATGTAATTTTCAAGGGGGTCATTTGGTACGAATTTAAATATTTATAGTTCTGTAAATGCTAAGATACCTGCATCTCATCGTTGACCAATGTACCGGTTTCAACGCTTTTGGCATGAGTATTTTCAACATTCGCTTTAAAAAAACGTTTTTGGAACACAAGTATTGTGATGATACCTGTGGATATAGAAGCATCGGCAAGGTTAAAGATGGGCCTGAAAAATTCAAAATCCTCCCCTCCCCAAACGGGTATCCATAAAGGGAAATGTGCATTCCTGATGATAGGGAAATACAGCATATCAACAACTTTTCCATGCAGAAACCCTGCATAGCCATGTGCGGGAAAAATTTTAGCCACATTATAAGACATCATGCTGCTATCTTCAAAAATGAGCCCATAAAACATACTATCGATTAAATTTCCAAGTGCCCCGGAAAATATGAGTGCGGCGCAAACTATAAAACCCGGGTGATACTTCTTTTCAATAATTTTCTTAATATAAAAAACTCCGAAAATTACAGCGGCAAGCCTGAATAAAGTCAGCAGCATCTTACCCCAGTTGCCCCCAAACTTCCACCCATAAGCCATGCCCTCATTTTCAATAAAATACAACCGGAACCAGTTGCCGGCTATCGCATGGGATTCACTTGCGTGATAATGTGTTTTTACATAAATCTTCAATGCCTGGTCTGCTAAAACCACAAGGCATATAATCCAAAAAACATTTCTTCCTTTCACGTAATAAATTTGATGGGCAAAGATAGCAAAATTGAGGAAGGCTTGTATTCAAATACGTTAATTATTAGCAAAGACACGGATGTCATATAAATAAAAAAAATCAGAATGCAATATTATAAAACGAATACAACCGTTAAAAAGTACTAACGGGTTAATATTTATTCTTCAAAATAAACTCTTTTCACCCGTTGTGAAATACCTGTCATCAGTTCGTATGGTATTGTTTCAGCCCATCCTGCAAGGGTATATAACGGCAAAGCTTCACCAAATACTACCACCTCATCCCCCTCCTTAATCATATCAAGCCCGGTAATATCAAGCATTGTCATATCCATACACACATTGCCAACTACCGGCACCAGTGTATTATGAAGAAGCATTTTACCTTTCCCGTTTCCAAGATTTCTCGGGTAACCATCCGCATATCCAACGCGTACCGTTGCAATGAGGCTGTCTCTCGTCAACTTTGCATTTCTGCCATATCCAACTGTGTCACCTTCCTTTATTTTTTTAATTTGCGATACAGTGGTTGTAAGGGTAGTAACATTTTTTAATTGGGATTGCATCCTCTTATTACTATCAATACCATAAAGCCCTATCCCAAGCCGCACCATATCCATTTGCAAATTCAGATGATGACTGATTCCTGCAGTATTAGCAACATGCTTAATAAATTTATATCCCAAACTGTGCTCAATTATGTTACAACATTCTTCAAAAATCATGGCTTGCTGATGTGTGAAATCATTTTCTTTTGTATTATCCCCCGCAACGAGGTGTGTAAACATCGTTACAACTTTTACCAATGTATTACCCCCGAGCGCCCTGCTCAAAGCACTCATGTCATCACCGGTAAAGCCAAGCCTGTGCATCCCTGTATCAATTTTTAGGTGAACAGGGTAATAGTTTATACCTGAAGACTCAAGGAACCTTTCAAACTCATTTAAAATACTAAAAGAGAATATTTCCGGTTCCAGGTTATTATTCACGATAGATTCAAATGTGCTCGTTTCTGCATTCATAACCATAATAGGTAAAGTAATTCCGGCTTTACGCAATTCAACTCCTTCATCGGCATAGGCAACAGCCAGGTAATCCACTTTATGAAATTCCAATACCGATGCAATTTCATAGCTGCCGCTTCCATAGCTGAAGGCTTTTACCATTGCCATGATTTTTGTTGGAGGGTTAAGAAGCTGTTTATATTGTTTTAAATTATGAACAATGGCATTCAGGTTTATGGATAATATTGTCTGGTGCACTTTCTGCTCCAGCTCCCGGGCTATTTCTTCAAAACCAAAACAGCGTGCCCCTTTTATTAAGACAGTCTCATCATGAAAATGAAAGACCGGCATATTTTTTAAAAACTCTTCTACTGTCAAAAAAAATTGGCTGTTGTTTAGAGATTGAAATGTGTTTTGTTGTAAAAAAATATCCGGGCCAATACCCACCAGCGTGTCAATCTTTTTATGCCGTAAAAGATCAGCGACTTCCTTATACAATTCATCTGGTTTTTGACCCGTTTGCAAAATGTCGGATAAAACAACTGTATGTTTTTTATGTTGCTTTTGTTGCTCCAAAAAATCAAGCGCTATTGCCAAAGAGTGCAGGTCGTTGCTATAACTGTCGTTTATTATTGTACAGTGATTTACTCCCTGTTTAAGTTCCAGCCTCATGGCAATCGGGTAAAGAAACCGAAATCTCTTCCTGGCTTTCGCATCATTTTTATTTAATACTAAAAGAACGCACCAGCAATTGATTGCATTTTCAACAGAAGCATCATCGGTAAATGGTATCGTTATTGAGATCTTTTCTCTTTTATAAATGGCTTCGATTTTTGTATGGATATTACTTTTTTCTATTGAAGACACCCGCAGTCTATTGCCATTGCCTTTGCCCCATGAAAATAATTGCAGGTTCCTGTTTTCATTTTTTAATTTCTTCTGAAAAACAACCACTGCATTTTTTATGTCATTGTTATCTGCACAAAAAATGAGATGCCTGGCATGTACAAACAACTTAAGTTTTTCGTTAATTTTTTGTATACGGTTGCCGAATCCCTCATCGTGCGCCTGCCCGATATTTGTAAACAAGCCAATGGCAGGCTTAATGACTTTTTCCAGTTGTTTCATTTCACCGGTGGTGGAAATTCCAGCTTCAAAAATTGCAAGTGTATGGGAGGAATTTATAAGTAAAACACTTAGCGGAACACCTATTTGGGAGTTGTAACTTTTGGGACTTCTTACAATTACATAATCCGGCGCAAGTAATTGATTCAGCCATTCTTTCACGATCGTTTTGCCGTTGCTCCCTGTAATTCCAACAACCGGAAGTTCTTCTCCGCGGGGCAGCTTATTAAACCGGCTGCGGTAATGTGAAGCCAGCATTTGTAAAGCATGAACGGAATTATTTACAACAATCACATTGGCATGAGGAACTGTTCCAATATCTATATTCTCATCATCGGTTACGAAATTTCTTACTCCTTTTACATACAATCCTTCGATAAACGCATTGCCATCATGATGCCTGGTTTTTATGGCAAAAAAAATAGTGTCTTCGGGGAAAATAATTTTCCTGCTATCGAGCGAAAGATAGGACGGTGCCGCCAGGGCGGCATTATAATTTAACAGGCTGCCGCCTGTTAAATTTGCAATTTGATCAACGCTATAGTAGATATTTACGTTCACAGGAAGAAATAAGAAATTAGAAAGTAAGAAATAGAAAATTGACGCCATTTCATTTCGCTTAGCCGTTTAAATAATTTTTAGAAATATAGTCATTAGTTCGTTTGCTATTCTTAAGACCAAATTTTTTTTGTCAAAATTTCCTCATTGCTTATTTAAACTTCCCTATCGCTTCTTTGCCGGGTTTTATACATTGAAAATAAAATAGAAGAAGAAATACAGCCAACAATTGCCAGTAAAGATATCCATACCGGCAAATGAATATCAAAGTATTCGACCAGCATTTTTGCGCCAATAAATACCAGCACAACAGCAATACCTTCTTTAAGATAGGTGAACCTGTTGACTGCACCCTTTAGTAAAAAGAATAAAGAACGCAATCCCAGCACTGCGAAAATATTTGAAGTGTATATTACCATTTTTGTTTGAGTAATGGCAAATACTGCCGGTATGGAATCGAGTGCGAAAACAATATCTGTTGTTGCAAGCAATATCATAACCACAAACAGCATGGTGAAATGCTTTTTCCCATTAATTATTTTTGTGAATTTCCCATCGTTGTAATATTGTGTAAGAGGAACAATTTTTTTCAGGAATTTATATACTGCATTTTTTCCAGGGTCAAATTCTTTCTCGCTGTTGATCAAAAACATTTTAATACCTGTATAAATAAGAAACCCGCCAAATATATATAGCAACCAGGAAAATCTTTGAACCATGACTATTCCGACGGTAATAAAAATTACCCTCAAAATTATCGCTATCAATATACCGAGCAGCAGTACACGGTTGGAATGTTCATCATCAATACCAAAATAGGAGAATATAAGAATGAATACAAAAATATTATCAATACTCAAAGCCCACTCCATGAGGTAAGCACTTATGTATTCCAGTCCTTTTGTTTGCCCGTCTTCATACCACACAAATAAAAAAAATCCCAAACCCAGGCTAACCCAAAAAATAGTTTGAATAAATGCCTGCCTGATCGATACTATTTTTGATCTTTTGCTCATCAGGCCAAGATCAAAAATCAATGCAATTAACATTACAGCCCCAAACACTAGGTAAGTCCATTCTGTAGAATTCATTTATAAAGTATTGATAAGCTGTTTAAAAATGAAATTTTCGTTTACTATATTGCGGCCTGCCTGTCCGGTAGGCAGGTTGGTAAGGACACCAACAGCGGCGGTCCGCCGTGGCCGGTGGTGCCACCGGCCAACTTTTATATTTAAACGAAATCTTACAAATCATTTTTAAACAGCTTCTGAGGCAAAGATATGTTTTGGAAGAAGTTAACAATTAGATACGATATTTTTTTCTTCTCCACCATTGGTAAATTATTCCACCTGTAATAATGAGCAGCACAGGCAATACTAGGTTTATTATCTGCCAGGCAGGTCTTTCTTCACCTGTTCTTTTAGGATCCATAAGGCGAAGCGTATAATCTTTGGATTTTGCTTCACCCAGGTCAGCGTCATTTACTAAATATTCAATGCAGTTTTCCACAAAATATTTATTGGCAAACTGATATTCACGCTGTGTTCCCAAAGTATAGGAATTTACGCCCATTGGTAAAGGCTCCCCTTTAATGGCTCCATTTAAAGCAATATCACCATCAGAAATGATAATCATTTTATTATCATTAATATTCTCACTTAAAAAAGGGTAACCATATTTTGCCAGAGAATCCATTGTTGCCTGGCTAACTCTATTTTTATACAACGAATAAAACTTTCCTTCCAGCAAAATACCCGCGATAATATCTTTTTTATTATAAGCAGCATCAACCGGCGTAGTTCTGTTTTCGTCACCACTTATCAATGCCGGAGTTTCAATAGTCCTGGCATTGTTGGAAGAGTTCAGTAAAACAGTTTTGCTAATTCCAGGAGCGTTAACGGTATCTATTGAATTCACAAACCTCCCTGCAACAAGGCCCACATTTTTATTAATAACACTGTTTTGCTTTGACCCGAGTAATGGAAAATAATTCCAGGGCAACAAATCAGATTGAGTTTGCCCATTTACAATGAAGGGTAAATAATCGCATTGCAGATCCATTAATAAATCAGGATTAATCCGTATCCCATATTTAAAAAACAGGTCTTCCAGATTCAGGTTTCGGTCATAAGCCAATACCTGGTTTTTTATTTGAAGACTGTCTACTTCAGCTTCAAGTCTGTCTATTAAACATAGCAATTTTCCACCGCGCATGACATACTGATCAATTTTTAGCTTTTCGGCTTCGCTAAAACTCATCTTCGGCTTTACAATAATCAGTAATTCAAAAGTATCCGGAATAACGGGCTCTTTTTCTATGTCCATAGTAAAAAGAGTGTAATCTTTTTTCAATACATTTTCTATAAGATCATAAATATTAGTACCTGTGGGTTCCCCATTCCCCGTTGCGTAAGCCACCATTGGTTTATGATTCTCAATAATTTTATGAAGAGCATCAGCAAAATTAAATTCGAGCAAAGCTTCTGCGCTGTTCAATTCTTTATTTCCAATAACATTTGGTCCGGAATATAAATTTACCGCATGCATTTTATTTTTATAAATTACTAACGCGGCTGGATAAATAAATTGAGATTGTTCACCGGCTTTCAACTGCACTTTTAAGTTGATAGGTACAATTCCCAGGGAAGAAAGCGTATCGGCATAAGTTCTTGCAGTTCCCGGCATTTGATCGTCGGGAGAAATGAGCTTATATTTAATTCTGCCATTTGCATACTCTTTAAACTCCCCTGATAGTTCTTCTGCGGAAGCAGAAAGTTTTTTGAAACCGGCGGGCATATCGCCTTTTAAAAACAGATCCACTTCAACTTCTTCATCGAGGTTAGCCAGTATTTTTTTTACCGGGGAAGAAATAGTGAACCTTTTTTCATTCGTAAGATCTATACGTTTATGAATCACCGAAGCAAAGAAATTTATAGCAATAATTGCAACGATTACTATAACCCACCACCATTTTTTATTTTTTGCTGAAAGAGGCTTCATTAGCGAATGGATACTATTTTTTCGACAGACTTTTTTGTGTTGCAAAAAGAAAAAGAAAAATGATACTTAAAAAATAAATGAGATCACGTGTATCGACAACACCACGGCTCAGGCTGCGATAATGAAAATCAATTCCAAGCATTTCAATATAGTAATCTGCATTACCGGTAAAAACCGGAAGTTTACTTATAGCATTAAATCCAAAGTATACAATGATACACGCAAACGCCCCCGCTAAAAAAGCAATAACAGCATTTGACGTAAGCCCTGAACACCACATGCTGATCGATGCAAAAACTGCTGCAAGTAAAACCAACCCGATATAAGAGCCTGTAATACCGCCGCTATCAATACTCCCTGCGGCAGACAATGAATGAATGGTATAAACATACAGGAGTGTTGGAAGCAATGCAATAAGAATAACAGAGAACACTGCAAAATATTTACCCAAAACAATCTGCCAATTAGTGAGAGGCCGTGTTTGTAAAATTTCAAATGTGCCTGTTTTATATTCCTCTGAAAGGCTGCGCATAGCCAAAGCAGGGATCAGGAAAATGAATATCCATGGAGAAAGCTCAAAAAATTTATCAAGTGTGGCATATCCGAAATCAAAAATATTGCTGTCTTTTAAAACAAAAAGGTACAAACCATTTACCAACAGGAATAAGATTATTGTAATATAACCTGTAAGACTGCTGAAAAACTGGTGCAATTCTTTTTTGACAATTGATATCATGCTCCTTAAAAAAGTGCAATTTAGGTTTTGAAAAATAATTATGGCTTTTTGATTTTGTTTCAAGCAGCGTTTTCATATAAACCTTTGTCATATTTGTGTTGTAAAGATTAGCTGCCTGATAAATACCTAAAAACTTTATATTAAAATAAGAATCTCAGAAAAAGGACAACACCAAAACATTCTGAACAGTCGAAAAGCAATTTTTCGGAGATTCTTTTTTATAAAAGTTTACCTAAACCAACTGAAAAAAACCCTGTAACTCCAGGGTTTTTTGTTTAATTTATGGAATGTGTAATTTATAGAATCATAATAAAAAATATTATTATGAAACTTATCAGCATTCATTTATTCATGGGTTGTTTTTTATTGACCGCGGCAACATTTGCACAAACAAAAAAATCAGTGCCACCCCCGCCTCCTCCAGCACCAATACACAACCTGCCTTCTCCTCCAATACCGCCTCCACCGCCGCCGATGATAAAGCCTTCACCTAAGGCACCTCCGCTACCCCCGCTGCCCCGCTCATCTTTAAAGTTAGCACCCCCTCGTGAAGTAAAATAATAGCTGCTTTACAGAATTGGAACGTATTCTAATGTTGGGGACTACATTATTGGTAAGCCTTAATTGTTTCCCGCAATCCCGTCAGCTATCGGTATTGCGGGAGCTTTACATTGTGACAACGTTCGTTTATCCTATAAATCAACCCCGGCTTATCAGCAGAAAAAATTCGTTGCAAGGCTGCAAAATTTTCCCCGCAATCACAGGTTGCATTAGTTATTTGGTATTAAAAACCCCTTCGCATTTAACCCATCAATTGAACCTGTCTCAATTTTAATACTGTTTCACGCACCTTGTCAATTGTATAATCAATTTCTTCTTCTGTGGTAAAACGGCTTAATCCAAAGCGAATTGCCGCTTTTGCCAAATCATCTGTCACCCCAAGCGCTTTCAGAACATAAGATGGTTCAAGGGTCGCGGAAGTACAAGCCGACCCTGAACTTACCGCAATATTTTTATTAAATCCCAGCATTAACCCGTCACTCTCCGCATATTTAAAGCTAAGATTACATACATTGGGCAACCGGTGTTCTGTGCTTCCGTTCACATACACTTCATCAAGTTTTAATAGTTCGGATTCAAGCTTATCACGCAATTTTTTCATTTGGCTGCTATCTTTCCCCATTTCAATTCTGCAAAGTTCACAGGCTTTTCCGAAACCAACAATACCGGGAACATTTAAGGTACCGCTTCTCATACCTCTTTCGTGCCCGCCGCCGTCAATTTGCGCAGTTACCCTCACTCTCGGGTTTTTACGGCGTACGTACAGAGCACCCACACCTTTTGGCCCATACATTTTATGGGCGGAAAACGCCACCAGGTCAATACCGTCTTTAATTACATCTACCGGAGTTTTTCCAGCTGCCTGAGTAGCATCTGTAAAGAATAACACCCCATGTTTTTTTGCAACAGTGCTTATTTCTCTTATGGGTTGTATTACACCAATTTCATTATTTGCATACATGATGGAGATTAGTATGGTATTGGGCCGTATCGCCTTTTCCAATTCTTTTACATCAATTAATCCATCTTTTTTTACATCAAGATAAGTGATGTTACCGCCGGATTTCTCTAAATGCTTACAGGTATCCAATACGGCTTTGTGCTCTGTAACTGCTGTAATAATATGATTGCCTTTTGCCGCATACATTTCAAAAACCCCTTTTATTGCAAGGTTATCAGCTTCCGTAGCACCGGAAGTGAAAATAATTTCTTTTGATTCTGCCCCTATTAATTGCGCCACCTGCTCACGGGCGTAATCTACTGCCTCTTCTGCTTCCCAACCAAAAGAATGGCTGCGGCTGGCCGCATTCCCAAAATGCTTTAAAAAGTAAGGTAACATAGCCTCTAATGCCCGCGGATCCATTTGCGTAGTGGAATTGTTATCAAGATAAACAGGTAATGTCAACATAATCAAAAACGATCTTTAACTGTGCAAATTTAAGCCAAAAGCGGCTAAATGAAGTGGGCGCATTTCAATTTATGGCCGGTTGGTGTCCACCAACAGGGGCAGCCCCCGTGGTCGGTGTCCTCCACCACAATAATCCCGGCTATTCAACAATTTAAAATGAATTCACTGAAGTTATCCATCACAGTTGAAAAACAATATCATAATGATAATTACACTGTTTACATCGCGTATAGTAAATTTGAACTAAAGTAATACATGAAAAAAATCGAGCACATTGGCATTGCAGTAAAAAAGCTTTCAGTTTCTATTCCCCTTTTTGAAAAGCTGTTGAATTCACTTTGTTATAAAACTGAAGTGGTGGAAACGGAACAGGTAAATACCGCATTTTTTAAAAAAGGAGAAACCAAAATTGAACTGGTGGAAGCTTATGCACCCGGGAGTATTATCAATACATTTATAGAAAAAAGAGGAGAGGGTCTTCACCATATTGCTTTTGAAGTAGATGACATTGAAGCAGAAGTAACGAGACTTGTAAATGATGGATTTATTGTGATAAATGAAACTCCCAAAGAAGGGGCCGATAATAAACTGGTTTGCTTTTTACATCCAAAATCAACCAACGGTGTTCTAATCGAACTGGTTATGGAAATAAAGGATTAATTTGTCAATAATGAATTTTACTTCGATCTGTAAATTATTACTGATTTACCTTATCCTGGTTGGTTTCTCTTGCAATAAACCTCCTTGTGAATGTGATTTTGTTCCCAATCAATCCATAGAAATTAAATTTATTAATCAACAGGAACAAAACTTAATATTTGGTGCAGCTGCCATATATCGAATAGACAGCATCCGGATTTTAAATCAAAAAAACAATTTCAATATTAATAATGCCTCCTTACAAAAAGGATTTATTAATTCTAATGATGTCAAATTTGATTTTTATATACCTGCGGCAAAAAGTTATATCTATTATAACCAACAAACACAACAGGATAGTCTCGAAATAAAATGGCTAAAGAAAAGTGGAAAATGTTGCGGAAATCTCCAGGAATATAGAGTCGCTGACTCAGTAAAATTCAATAATACGTTTATTAAGGCCGTTGATGGAATATATTATTTTGTAAAATAGTAGAGACGCCATGCATGGCGTCTCTACTATTTGGTTATGCTATCAATCATATCAAAAAAGGATTAAACTTCATTTCCTCACCAATGGTAGTTTCGGGGCCATGCCCCGGGTACACCTTTACATCCGGGGGTAAATTGAAAAGCTTTTCTTTTATATTCCTCACCAGGTCTTCATGGCTCCCACCTGGTAAATCGGTTCGGCCAATACTGTTTTGAAACAAAACATCTCCCCCTATTATAAAGTTTTGCTCCTCGCAATAAAAGCAAATACTCCCGGGGGAATGACCGGAAGCTTCAATCACTTTTAACTTATCATTAAGTAATGAAATAACATCGCCCTCTTTAAGAAAAATAAGCTCTCCTTTATAATTATCAAACGGAAGATTGAACATCAAACCCGACGCGGGGGCCATTTCCAAAAGCTGCTCTTCCTTTTTATGAATCTGCAGGGTTAATTTGTATTCCTCCGCAATATATTTATTACCAAAAACGTGATCCAGGTGGCAATGGGTGTTGAGCAGCATTTTCGGCTGCAAGCGACTCTTAATTATGAAAGATTTCAATTCTTCTTTTTCTTCATCAAAATAACAGCCCGGATCAATAATAATACATTCATTGTATTCATTGTAAAGCACGTAAGTGTTTTCCTGAACAGGATTAAAAGTTAAAACTTTGATTTGAAACATAACGTTTATAAAAATCAATTAATTTCATTTCCCCGATTAACCCGAAACCTTTAATTTTAGGGCAATTATAACTACCGTACATGCAATATCATAAGAAACCTATTGACAAAAAAATTTTTCTGCTTGCCGGAGTTTTCATTATGCTTGGACTAATGGGTAATGCACAGGTAAGCAGCGTGGAGTTTGGAAAAAACCGGGTTCAATTTAAAAAATTTAAATGGCAATATTACCAGACAAAAAATTTCAATTCCTACTTCAATCAAAGCGGGCAGGAGATTGCAAAATTTGTTGCACAGGTAGCTGAGGAAGAACTGCCTGGCATCGAAAAATTTGTTGAATATAGCTTACAACGCAGGGCAAACATTATTATTTATAACAGCTTTAATGATTTGCAGCAAAGTAATATTGGCATCGGTATGGACTGGCAGGCTCCGGGTGGCCTTACCAAACTGGTCAATAATAAAATGATCGTTTATTACAACAGCAACCACGCAGATCTCCGCAGGCAGATTCGCGAGGGCATTGCTAAAGTCCTTACTCAAAATCTTTTATTTGGTGATGACCTGGGCGAAGTTGCGGGTAACCAGGCGTTGCTCGATTTACCTCAATGGCTTATCGATGGCTATGTTGCTTATACAGGGCAAAACTGGAGCACTCAGCTTGATGATGATCTGAAAAGTGAAATCCTTAGTGGCAATTATAAAAATTTTTACCAATTTGCTTTTGACAAGCCATTGCTTGCCGGACATGCATTTTGGTACTATATTGAAGAAAGATATAAGAGAGAGAACACCACTTATTTACTATACCTGGCAAGGGTTTATAAAAATTTAAACAGGGCATCGCAGCAGGTAACTAAAAAAAGAAAGTTTAAGGAAGTACTGGCCGATTTTATGACTTATGAGGAGGATAAATATGACAACGATATTTCCCGCAGAAAAAATTATCCCAAAGGAAGTGAGATCACCAGTGTAACCATTGGCAAAAGAAAAGACTATTTTCATTTTAATGTAAACCCTAATAAACGCAATGGTTCTTTTGCAGTAGTACAATATAAAAAAGGCCAATACAGGTTACTGCTGAATGAAGAAGACAAGGATAAAACCCTTTTAAAATTCGGGGCAAAAAGTGCCATCGATGAATTAAATCCTAATTATCCTATGATGGCCTGGGATCCAAAAGGGTCAAGGCTTTCAGTGTTATATGGAGAAGAAGGGCGCATAAAGCTTTTTGTATTTGATGTCATCACAAGAGTAAAACCTTATAAGAGAGACCTTACAGATTTTTTTGACCAGGTGCAGGATATGAAGTATATGCTTGACAGCAGAACCTTACTTTTCAGTGCCGTAAAAAACGGCCATTCTGATATCTATACTTATGATCTTGAAAATGACAAAGTAAAACAGGTTACCAATGATGTATTTGATGACCTGGATCCTTCCTTTGTTTCATTTCCGAATAAAACAGGAATTATTTTTTCAAGCAACAGGCCTTCTGTAAGTGCAAAAAATTCAGACACGGCTCTGCTGAATAACAAATTCAATATTTTTTTAATTACCGATTTTGCTACCAATAAAGCAGAACTTAACCAGATATCCCAACTCACAAATCTAAAATTTGGCGACGCAAGATTCCCTACACAATATAGCAATAACCACTTCACATTCGTAAGTGATGAAAATGGCGTTGGTAACCGCTATGCAGGTTTCTTTACAACCCAGTCTGCAGGGCTTGATACTTTAGTTCTTATAGGCGATGATATACTTCGTAACCCATCTGAAAACGAGATAGATTCCTTATTAAAGGCTTATAAAAAACAGGATGTTGATTCAATTGCGGTGGTTGCTGTATCCAATGATTCAGCATACGTATTTCCACTAACGAATTATGAGAGCAGTCTCAGGGAAACAAGAGTTGCAGGAGATAATAGCCAGGTAAGTGAAGTAACCAGGCAAAGTGATGAAAAAGTATTGTACAAACTAAAGATTGATGAAAACACCTTACGCCGGCGAAACGTAAGTCCAACGCCTACCACTTATATGAAACGGCTGATGGAAATGGATAAAATTTCGAAAGGCCAGGAAATTATTCCACAGGCTGTAGATACTTCAAAAAAACAGGACATTTTTCAGAATGAGTTCAAAGAAGAAAAAAGAGATACAACTAATGCCGGAAGGGTTGCCAATGGAGAAATACCCGGCGGCCCTACTGTATTATCAGAGGCAAAATTATATCCATACAAGCCGTTGAAATTTGCGACAGATTACATTGTTGCCGGTTTTAACAATGACGTACTGGGCACAAGGTATCAATTGTACCAGGGCGGAGCCGGCCCTGTAACACTCTCCTCGAGCGACGGTTTGGATGGAACGCTTCGCCTGGGCACTGCTGACATAATGGAAGACATAAAAATTTCCGGCGGATACCGGCTCTCTACCAATTTAAAAGATAATGACTGGCTGCTGCAGTTTAAAAACCTTAGAAAAAGGATTGACTGGGGCCTTACTTATTACAGAAATGTACAGGAAACCAATTATTCCTTTTTTGATTCGTCCAATACCAATTACCCTGGAAGAATTTTTTCAAATCTCTATCAGGCCAACATCAGCTATCCGTTTGATGTAACAAAAAGTGTGCGTATAAACTTTGGAGCCAGGAGAGACCGTATAGTTGCAAATACTTTCGATACTGTATCATTGAAGGCGCCTGATATCGCAAAAACATATGGATTGCTCCATGTTGAATATGTGTATGATAATACCATTAATCCTGCACAGAATATCTGGAACGGCATACGGTATAAAGTTTATATGGATTTGAATGGCCAGTTAAGCAAGCTCGCTACTACTGAAGGCCGTTATACTTACAATTTGGGGTTCGATGCAAGAGCTTATTATCCTATTTACCGCAATTTCATCTGGGCGGGCAGAGTTGCAGCAGATTTTAGCTGGGGCAATCAAAAACTCATTTATTACCTGGGGGGTATAGATAATTGGGTCATGATAAGTGATAATGTAAAAACCGATAAAAATGGCAATCAAACCTATCGCTATTTTAATCCTGCCAATGTACCAAAGCCTGACGCTGACTATGCATTTCAATCTCTTGCCGTTAACCTTAGAGGCTTTATACAAAATGCAGCCAATGGCAACAACGCGGCCGTTATAAACAGTGAGTTCCGGTTACCGGTGTTTACAACGCTTCTTAGTAAACCAATAAATAATGCATTTATAAGAAATTTCCAGGTCATACAATTTATTGATCTTGGCTCGGCATGGAATGGAGCTTATGATAAACTCTCCCGCCCTACTATTACTTATGCAACCCAGGACCCGACGATAACGGTTAATATTAAAGCGCCGGGGGTAGGGCCATTCCTTGGTGGTTATGGTTTTGGAGCCCGAAGTACCCTGTTGGGATATTTCTTAAAAATTGATGCCGGGTGGCCAATGAGCGGGTTCTTTAGAGGAAAGCCGATTTATTATTTCAGTATGGGACTGGATTTTTAAATTCATATAGAATTTTTTGTAAACAACATTTAAATGCCGGCAAGCAGGTATTCTAATCAGGAGTGCCTGCAATTGGTAATCGAAATCTTTGGATCTTCATATCCGCTGTACATCATTTTTGTTCTACCTATCTTCTTAAATAAGTATTCTTGTAGAAAGCAGAGAGCTAAAAAATAATGCCGGTTAAACATCATTTATTGCACAAGCATATTACTGGAAATATTTTGTCGCTGCAGTTTTTTTAATCTTCCAATCGTCTTTTTAAACTTCAGGTTCATTTTTCTCCAATAGGTAAGAAAGTCATTATGCCCTGCTTTAAAACAACGCCTGTATGCAAACCACACAACAGTAATTGTTGAAAAGAAGAATAACTTATACAGGCAGTAACATAAAAATTTAAAAACTTTTCTTTTGCAATTATAAATCAGGTAAAATCTTTCAAACTGAAAATCTATATGAAAAGCCTCGTCAATTAATATATCGGTGCATATTTGCTTCAGAAGCTTACAATTTGTGGCGTCTTTTAAAGATTGATAAAAGACCTGGGCTGTGCTTTCAACAGTTATGACCGCCAACGTCCACAATTCCATACTTGAATTAAAATAGCGTATCCTCCTGAACAACGTGTCTGCCCAGTTTCTTTTCATTCTTTTCTCACCGATCAGGTCTAAATATGTACCAAGATTTCTTCCATGCTTTTGTTCTTCCCCAATAAATAATTCTACAGCTTTAACATAATAGCCATCCCCGATTCTATTCGCATATTTCTTTGAAGCTTTTAACAGGTGGGATCCATCCGATGTTTCTCCCAGCTGCCAGGCTTGCAATGAAGACAGGATATTGATCCTTTCATTTTCATCCAGTGACGGAGCTAAATTCCAATTAATGCGTCGAATTTTTATGTTGGCACTAAAATGTTCCAGCCATTGCTGAGAGGTTCGCATTTTGTTTATGATTTGTAGTTAATAAAAAAAATTGCTTGTTTTTAAAACAAAAGGGTACTTCGGAGACTTATTATCACAAGTCCCGGGCGCGAATAATCTGATTCGCGGCGATTGGAAATTATTCAGTCGTTTTAATAATCAGGGCTGGTAATTTTTTTATGGTAAAATAGAATATCGAGAAGAAAACCGTCAATACAATCGTCATTCCCCAGGTACGTGAATGCTGGAAAGGGTTAATGATATGCTGTACTATTTCAGTCATTAGTCCAAATGGATTTAGCAAAACATCCCAGCTGTTCCATCTTAAAAATCTTCCTATATAAACCCCAAAGGAGCCCATGAAAAGACAACCGCATAAAATGAACCCTGTTTTTTGTTCACTGAATTTCGTCCTTAGAAACAATTCCACCTGCCGTAAGGATGCATACGCCATGATGAGCCCGTTGATTGCTGCCGAAAAAACCAGGATCATGTCGAACCAAAATGGCACGGGATGCTTGTCTGTTAGATGTACCAGGTCGGTTACTATGTAAAGGGCATTTGGAAAAAACAATAGCCACATAATAAACAACGGCCATTGAATGCTCTTACCTTTCGTTTGAACCAAAAGGTTACTGATTCCCAGCGGTATTGCGGCAAGAAAAAGATTCCAGGCAAAAAATATATACATAAAGCTCCCGAAATAAAAAATCCGGAACACAAGCAATGAAATGGTGAACCCCACGGCTGATAACAATAACTGGACAATAGAAGTGATCTTCATTTGGTGAAGTATTTACTGAACGGTTGAATTTTTGGAAGAAAAATAATGCACCCAATTATAAAACTTATGACAGATACCAGGCACACTGCACCTGCAGCAATGTCTTTCACCTGCTTAATTACCGGATCAATTGATTTGGTTATAGTATCAGAAAGTTTTTCGATGGTAGTATTTACCATTTCAAGCCCCAGCACAAGCGCTGAACAAAAAAGTATGGCAAGCCATTCCGTGGGCGATATTCTCAAAGCAATTCCAAAGAGAAAAGTTATCGCGGCAATGACTAACTGGATCCGAAAATTTTTCTCAGAAACAGAACAATGTCTTATTCCCTGCAGCGCATATTTAAAAGATTTCAAAAATCGCATAGTTAGTTATTTCGTTCTGCATGATCACGAGTTATTTTTTAATAAAAGCAGCTGTTAAAAATTTATTTTGAGTGGTACGATAGAATTGCAGCACTGCATGAAACAACACTAGCCCAATGCATATGATCCAACCTATGAAGACCATGGTTACCAGATCCTGTTCTCTTATTTCAACTTCCTGTAACGACCGTCCTGCTACAACAAAACCAACCGGGGAGGAATTTGAATGAATGATTACCACGGCAATCCTCACTCCATTCCGGGGTTGCCAGGTTACTTCATGCTCACCTTCAGCTTTTGCAAAACCCAAAACGCCTGCAGGCAATTCAGGCATTTTACCGTCAAGATAACCAGATGACCGAACGGGCTTTTGGTCTGCCTGGTACAATGTAACAAATGTCGAAAGGCTTTGCCCTATATCAATCGTATCTGCAAAAAAGCTTTCAACCGGCCGTCCCTTGTGGATTCTTGCATTTATATCGCGCGCAATTTGTATTTGCGGATCGTTGGCCGCAGTACGATAGTTTTGTTGAACAGTGGCATAAACAACGCCGAAGATGACCGTAATGATTGCCATCACAAGGAGATAGTCTGAAAAAGAAAGTTTTTTCATAATTGTTATTTTAATGATGAAATATGAACTCCCGCGCTTAATTCCTTTTTTACATATGCATCGGTAACATTCCACGATAACCATGTGTAATTCATTTGCCGGTTTAAGAAATCTTTTTTTCTGTATTCAAAAAGAGTAATTGCATTATAGAAACTGCCTTCGTAATAATACCGTTCACGTGTCGCAACATCTTTTTGAAGTACATCTTTATTCTTTTCAATCAATGGCAGCGTTTTGTCAGAAAGAGATAATAAAAAATGTACATCAGTTGGAATGGATGTTTTCCTTGCAAGATTATATCTGGCAATGGTTTCATCCCAATGAACACTTGTCGCCAGTACAAGAAGTAATATTCCCACCCATGCGTTTATTCTTAAGAGATAATAAGTTGTTTTGACGTAGCAGATTTTAAGAAATACAGTAAGTAAGCCGGCCAATACCATCGCAAGAAAAAATAAAAGCCCTATGCGCCTGTATGCCAGGCCATAATGAAAGATGTAATAATAATCACGCATGATCACCGAGCATACAAGAAATACATTCTGGAAGATCCAGAGGTAAGCACCATACCTGAGCCGGTTGTTTTTTTTATAAAAATTAAGGTTACCACGAAAGAACAACAGCAGTAGCAACATGGCAAGAATAATTGAAAGAATAAGCAGCCATGCGCCTTCATGCACATAGATAGCCATGTTGGCGTCTTTGCTGAAAGTAAACCCGAGCCATACATATTTTAGATCAATAATATTAATGAAGAGTAAAAGTATGTTCAACAGAACAAGACTGATCATTCCCATAATGAATTCATTTTTTAACGCCATTATCCCGGCTGCAGCCTTACCTGTAATAATTGAAAGCAGGTCGGAAAAAGAACTTTCTTTCCATATTTTAAGGCTATTCTTTTTGCGCAGCAGGCTGTTTTGCTTTTTCATATCTGCATCAGAAAAATAAGTGCTCCTGCTTCGGAGGACCAAACCACCCACAACAAAAATTCCCAGCAGAAAGAATCCAAATCTTTCAAAAGAAAACCAGTCAAAAACATGGGTGAGCCAGCTTTCTATTGCAGCAGCCACATCAGCCGCGATGCTGGAAAAGACTGTATTTGCGAACGCATAGATTATAAAGAAAACCATAAGAATAAAAAGGGGTATTAAAAGGATCCTGGCAGACCTTGACCATCCCGATAAGCTGATTGTTTTGCCCCTGGCGTTACTTAATTCACGAAAAAAATTCGGAATAACAAGAACATAATTCAACAATACCGATCCTCCCGCATACCATGCCGAACGATGAATGTATTGTGAGAATGAAATGAATAACAGCATGGTGATACCAAAACCTATTTCGCTCAACATTGTATTCTGAATCACTACCATTGCTGCAGTTATTAAATGGCCGGCCAAAAGCCATCTGCAGGTGCTGCTTTTTAACGAATATGGGTACAGGTAAAAGGCGGAAGCACAAATGAAAACGTCGAAGAGAATGATATTCACACCGGGTTTTTCATTCCAGAAAATGATATTAAAGATGACCGCACCCGTGATAACTAATATTAATTTTGATCGCTCTGCTTTCATTATGCGTGCTTATTGATTTTTTTGAATTGATTGAAATGCATCATGATACTTATCATTGATGACGATATGATAAATAGTATCACCACATATTTGTCCGTTGAAAATTCTGATTTTATTAATCCCAGGCAAATTATTGCTGTCGCCGTAGCGAGCAGGAATCCTGTGGACAAGGGCGCGCGGAATAAAGCCCTTTCATAAATCCCTTTTGCCAATTTCACCAGTAAAATGATCCAAAAAATAAAAAAGCCCGGTGCTGAAAAAAAGAGCGAAATAAAAAAAATAAACAGGGCATCTCCGGGGACCTCATTGGAGATATGATTATTTAACCCACGCCAGCCTGCGCAAAGGAATGCATTTATAAAGGAGGCAAGTAACCAAATGATAAAGGTTCTGAATGTTATTTTTAAATGTAGATTCATAAGGTTACCTCTGTTATAAGATTTTTTGTTTTACGATAGCAAACCCATAAGGGTACGAATCCAAACACACCAAAAGAACAATCTATAAGCTGCCAGCCAATTGGTATGCCCCTGAAATGACCGGCTATAAATGCCACGGGCAGAATTAAAACACAGGCAATTAAACCGAACTCGATTACCCAGATATTCCTTATGGGATCCCTGTAAGGGCCGATAAAAAGAATAGCGAGGACAAAATGCGCAAAAGCGAGCCAGTCGTAACCGTATAACAAAAAAGGATACGCTGCATTTACCAGCCGGTAGGCCAATAAAACTTTTTGCAGCCATTGATATATTAAGGTTTCAGAAGTAAACACTTTCATTAATGCAGATAATTCGGTCTCAACGGGAATTGCCGTAAGCCCGCTGAGAAATAAAACAATAATGAAAAATCCAATCAGTTTTCTTACCGCGCGTAGCCGACAATCGTCATATTTAAAAAGTGCTTTGTAATTCAAAGTATACATATAAAAAAAATTAGCTCATTGATTTGATCATTTTTTCGAGAGCATCCAGG
>JBDTZL010000133.1:0-8504 GCA_040005125.1 Ginsengibacter sp. | reverse complement strand
TATTTATTTGAAGTGGCCCCGCATCTAGTGAGCCGTACAATAATTTGCTTCCCAAAGTTTATAGCGTTTATATATGCCCGTTAGTTTAGAAGAAAATTCATCCCAGCTCCTGGTTTTTGCCGGGCTCCATAACACTTCACTCAGTGCGCTCATTCTCGGAAATATCATATATTCCAGCTTGCTCATATTACCTATATATTCTGTCCACACATTTCCCTGGGCCCCTAAAACAAGCTTCGCTTCTTCCTCATTTAATTCTTTTGGAACAGGTTCATAACTGTAAACTTTTTCAATCGGAAGGTAACCGCCTATAGTTACACTGTCTTCATTTTTATTTTGAGCATGATCGAAATAACAATACGTACCAGGCGTCATAATAACGTCATGATGCTGCCTCGATGCTGCTATGCCACCTTCTTCACCCCGCCAGCTCATAACGGTGGCGTTAGGCGCCAGCCCGCCTTCAAGTATTTCATCCCATCCAATGATTTTTTTCCCCTTGCCGTTAATGTATTTTTCCATAGTGCTGATGAAATAACTTTGTAATCCATGTTCGTCCTTCAACCCTTTTTCCTTAATTAATTGCTGGCAAAAAGGAGAACGCTTCCATGCATCTTTGGGGCATTCATCCCCGCCAATGTGGATATACTTTGAGGGGAAAAGCTGCATCACTTCATCCAATACATTTTCAAGAAAAGTAAAAGTGTAATCGGAAGGACAGAATACATCTTCAAAAACACCCCATGCTTGCTGCACTTGTTTACCAGTTCGGCTACCGCTCCACGAAATTTTGGGTGATATTTTTGTTGATTCATCAGGGAAGCAGCTTAGTTGCGGGTAAGCAGCAATGGCGGCAGAAGCGTGCCCTGGCATTTCAATTTCAGGAATAATGGTTATGTACCTGTCCTGCGCATATTTCACAATTTCTTTTACTTCTTCCTGTGTGTAAAACCCGCCATAATGAAGGCTGTCATTTCCTGTTCCCGGATGGTGGCCTACTATTGTACCATTTCTAAATCCTCCCACAGAAGTCAACAGCGGATATTTTTTTATTTCTATCCGCCAGCCCTGGTCTTCAGTTAAATGCCAGTGAAAAATATTGAACTTGTGATACGCTAAATAATCGATGTATTTTTTTACTTCATCAACTCCAAAGAAATGCCTTCCCACATCGAGATGCATACCACGGTATTGAAAGCGGGGATAATCTTTAATGGAAATGTAAGGAATCTCTAACGGATCTGTTTTTTGGACAGGCAGCAACTGCAGTAATGTTTGAATTCCATAAAAAGCGCCCGGTTCATTATTGCCTGCGATATATACGCCATCATTATTGACCGTCATTGTGTACGCCCCTATGGTTGTCATATCCATCTTTTCAAAATTGAGAACGATCGTATTTTTATCTGATGCCTTTTGTAATATTTTCAATTTAAAACCATAAAATTTTAAAAGGTAATCATTTAAAAAAGCGGCGCTTTTTTCCAGGCCACTTCCTTCCAAAACGATAGCGGTGTTTTTTGTTATAACAAATTTTGCGGCAATTTTTGGCATTATCATTTCAACGGGTTGGGGAACGATGCTTATTTTTTGTGCCATTGCTGAAACACTTGTAATTAACGAAAACAGTAATGCAATTTTTTTCATTGAGATAGTTTTATTGAATGTGTATGAATACAAATTTTTGTAACCCTTATTGTTGCAAAACCGGCAATATAATTTTTGAAACATGATCTGTATCATGATAAATGCGGATGGTTGCTTTTTGAAAATCTTTTTCGTGAGCATCCGGTATGCGCATAAATTTCTGAGGGTTCCTGTCAACCAGAGGAAACCAACTGCTTTGTATCTGTAGCATTATTTTATGTCCCTTTTTAAAAGTATGGCATACGTCGTTAAGGTTAATTTTTACCTCGCTTATTTTTCCGGGTACAAAAGGTTCCGGGTTTTCATAATTATTTCTGAATTTCCCACGCATGACTTCTGCACGCACCAGCCTTTGATAACCAGCCATGGTAACATCCCGGGAAGCCCCGCCCGGGCTAGTTTCATTATCGGGCAATACGTCAATCACTTTTACTACAAAATCCGCATCGGTAGATGTGGTGCTTACAAAAAGATCTGCTGTTATTTTTCCTGCAACAGTAACATCATTGTTTAAAGTACCTGTTTCATAAGCCAATACATCCTTCCTCGATTCTGCAAAACGCTGGTCTTCCACCATATATTCGTTATTCCTGTGGCTATAGATTCCATTGGTGTAGGGAACAGGGTTACCAGGGTCGCTAACATATTCCTCAAATCCACTTTGATTTATTTTTTTTTCTGAAGAAAGGTTTTTATTGCTTCCGGTATAATATTCTGTATAAATGATATTCGCCGGGGGCCACTTATTAAAATGCCTCCATTCATTGGTACCTGTTTCAAATACTGTGGCTTCAGATGCATTAAAATTTCCTTTATCTTTTAAATAGTAATTAAAAAATTTTGTCTCCAAACTGTCCTGGAAATATTTGTTGATATTGGTTGTATAATTATAAGTTCCGAATTTATCCCAAACACTTCCTGCCCAGGCGCCATGCGTCCACGGGCCCATAACAAGGTAATTATTATTAAGGGGGCTTTGTTGTTCTATTGCTTCATAAGTGTGGAGTGCCCCAAAAAGATCTTCCGCATCAAACCAGCCACCAATCACCATTACAGGCACCTGTATGTTTTTAAGATATGGCCTTATGTTCCTGCTTTTCCAATAGTGATCATAAGTATCATGCTGCAGGTATTCGTTCCAGATATAAGACCGTCGATTGAAATATTTTGGAGATTGCGTGTTTTTTAAAGGGCCGAGATTTAAAAAAAAATTAAAGACATCGGGCGTTTTTACAGCGAACACCTGTGAACCATAATCTTTTATCGGCCCGCTTCTTTCTTTGCCAAAATAATTCATAAAATCAAAATTATCGAGCAGGAAAAAAGCTCCATTATGATTCGCATCATCTCCAATAAATTCATCGGTTACCGGCGCCTGCGGGCTTACTGCTTTTATGGCAGGATGCGCATCGGGAAGGCATGCAGTTGCATAGAAACCAGGATAAGAAATACCATACAATCCTACACGCCCATTGTTATTTTTTATATTTTTCAATAACCAATCTACCGTATCGTAGGTATCGCTGCTTTCATCCACCTCTTTTGCGTTTTTTTTACCAGGAATAAAAGGGGTTACCTCCAGGTTAACTCCTTCACTCATGTAACGGCCGCGAACATCCTGGTAAACAAAAATGTATTCTTCTTTCATCAGATTTGTATTAGGGCCTATTCTTCCCGCATAATTATTTTCACCGTACGGTGCTGAGGAATAAGGGGTGCGTTCCATTAAAAATGGATATTTCTCTGATTCGTTTTTTGGCATATAGATTACTGTGTATAATTTGATCCCGTCCCGCATTGGAATATTGGTATCCATTTTTGTATAATTTTCTCTTACAAAGCCGGGATCCGGGCTTTCCTGGCATAGCACATAAGTATTCAGGAGGCAGGCTATAGCCAGCAAATTAATTTTCATGATCGATTTTAATTTTTTAAAACAGGTAAAATTATTTTTGACTGATTTGAAGCATCATGATAAATACGGATGTTCGCTTTTTGAAAATCACTGTCATCGGCTTTGTAAATATCCATGAATTTTTGGGGATTGCGGTCGGCAAGTGGAAACCAACTGCTCTGTATTTGTATCATGATACGGTGCCCTTTTAAGAAAGTATGTGCAACATCCGGAAGCTCCCATTTTACTTCTGTTATTTTATCGGGGGTAAATGGTTCGGGGTTTTCAAGGCTATTGCGAAACTTTCCTCTCATAATTTCTGCGCGCACCAGCATTTGATAACCACCCATTGGATCAATTTTTTGAGGATCTTTTTCTGCATAGATGTTTACATTATTGTAACCCAGGTTATCAGGAAATACATCAATTACTTTCATCACAAAATCAGCATCCGTTGATGAAATACTTGTCACCAGGTCTGCGGTTACATTTCCTGTAATGGTAACATCATTTGTTAATGTGTCAGTTTGGAACACCAGCACATCGGGCCTTCGTGCAGCAAATCGCTGATCATCTGACATATAAGTTCTTGTTCTGTTGAAATGTACAAATTCCTCATAAGGTACCGGTTTACCGGGGTCACTGGTATATTCGCTGAAGCTGTTGCCTGCCGTCGGTTTCAGCCAATCTAATTTTCCGCCGGGTTGCAAATACATAGTTTTATCTTCTTTATTGGAAGGTGGCCATTGTGAAAATGTTTTCCATTCATTTGCACCGGTTAAAAAAATATTTGCTTCTGCTATTTGAGAAATATCTCCTTTTCCTTTTAAGAAATAATTAAAGAAAGGAATTTCAAAGTGCTGCTGGTAATATTCACTTGTATTGGATCCGAATTGAATATTTCCATGATGTGTGCCATCATGATTGGACCATTGCGTGTGATACCATGGCCCCTCAACAATTTTATTAAATTCTTTGCCCGGGTTATTTTGTTCGGCAGCTTTATACGCATTCCATGCACCCCAGCAATCTTCCGCATCAAACTGCCCGCCAACCCACAACATTGCAGGTTGTAAATTCTTTGTCGCATTACGCGCATCACGCGCCTTCCACCATGCATCGTAATTTGGGTGAGACATCAAATCTTTCCAAAATGCAATCGTATCGCCTGTATATTTTGTAAGATTTTTTAAAGAACCGTTTTCAAGAAAAAATTTGTAATTATCATGAACCGGATAACCTACGGAACGTGCAGGAACAGAAGTTGGTTTAGTATGCGGCTGGCCAAAACCAAAACCTAATGCAGCATAAAAATCAAATGCGTCCATTTGAAAAAATACACCGTTATGATGAAAATCATCACCGATAAACCAGTTTGTTACGGGAGCCTGCGGGCTTACTGCTTTGAGGGCGGGGTGATTACTTGCTGCGGCCATCGTGGAATAAAACCCGGGGTATGAAATTCCAAACACGCCTACATTGCCATTATTATTTGAAATATTTTTTACCAGCCAGTCGATCGTATCATAGGTATCGCTGGCCTCATCAATATCTTTCTTCGTTTTTTTAGCAGCATTGAATGGACGCACATTCACAAATTCATCTTCACTCATCCATCTTCCACGTACGTCCTGGATTACTATAGTATAACCCTCTTTAAAATAAGCCATTTCATAGCTGTTCCAAAAATCAATCCAGTTACTTTCGCCATAGGGCGCACAGGAATAAGGTGTTCGTGTCATTAATATGGGGTGTTTTTCAGTTTTATCTTTGGGAGTATATATGGAGGTAAATAATCTCACACCATCACGCATGGTAATGTAGCGCTCCATTTTTGTATAATTATTTACCAGCCAGGCACTGTCAGCATTTTGAGAAAATGAAACAAAAGAAATAAAGACAATGATGATAAATAATGAAATTTTTTTCATGTGAATATTTTAAAACTTAAATTTAGTCAATGCATGCAAGCCCGCGCAGGAAATTTTTGAAATATGAAAAGCATTTTTAATCAGTAAATACTTTTTTTAATAATTTAAAGACTCCTGGAAAGATGCATTATTTACTTCTGTTTAACTTTAGTTGCATATTGAAAAAAGGTTACCTATTTTTCTAAATTAAATCTCATTATCCAAACAATAAATCATGAATACAGAAATTTTCAATCACATTAACTGGCTTGCAGTATTGGTGGGTGGCTTAGGATACTTTTTCCTGGGAGCAATCTGGTACTCATTTTTGTTTGGTAAAAAATGGCAATCTTACAATGCAGTGCTTATGAGCAATCCTGATGCAAAAAAAGGTGTTGCAGGTACAATGATAATATCACTGGTGCTGATGCTGGTATGCTCACTTGGGCTTGCTATACTGGCAGTGAGGTTTGGAGTTTTTGGCTGGGTGGGAGGATTGAAACTTGGGATTATTACAGGGGTATGTTTTGCGGCAACTGCTATACATATTTCTTATGTGTATGAAAAAAGGCCCCTGGGGCTTCATTTAATCAATGGTCTTTATAATATAGCGGGTAATACTATTGCTGCTATAATTATTTGCAGCTGGCGGTGATTGAAGGCTGAAGGTTCATACCCGATACCTGATACTTGATTCTTGATACTTGATACTTGATTCAGTTTGTAACAGGGGAGATTATTACTAAAGTTCCCCGCGGAATTTTTTGTTGCCACGAAATTTTCAGCCCCGCGTGTTCAGCCCGGCTTTGCATATTAATTAATCCATTCCCACCTTCGGTAAAGGCTATTTGGGTGTTTATTCCTTTGCCATTATCTTCTACAACTATTTCCCATTGTTTATGTTCGGTGGCTCCTAAGGAAACGGTTATGATGGTACCTTCACTATGTCGTAAAGCATTATTAATAGCTTCCTGCATAATTTGAAAAAGGTGAAATGCATGTGCGGGAGACAATAAATGATCAGTTTCTATATTTTCACAAACATCAATAGTTACTTCCGGATAATTATTTTGAATCCTTTGTATAACGATTTTTATGCGGTCGCTAATTGCTGTTAAAGACAACGCATCTTTTTTCAGGGCCCATATAGTGTCGCCTAATTGAGAAACTATTGACTGTGAGTTATCACGCAATTGTTCTAATGTAATCTGGTTCTGATTATTTGTTTCCGAAATATTGAGGTGATCAATATTGGAAGCAATTGAGGCTGCATAGGCACCGAGATTATCGTGTAGATCTGCAGCAATTCTTTTTCTTTCAGCTTCTTCTGCTTCGGTCACCGCTTTAATTGAAAGGCGTTTCTCTTCTTCCTGCATTTGCTGCATTTTTATCTTTTGCTTTCTCCTGTATTGTTTAAATAAAATCCATGATACAACTGAAATAAATAACAGTAATAAGAGCAATCCATAAAAAAGATACTGCTGGTTGGTAAGATCAAGCTGCTGCAGGATAATAAGAGTTTGTTTTTTTTGTAAGTCATACCTGGCCTGCATTTCAGCAAGGGACTCTGCTGAATTTTTTTTATACACAGAATCTTTTAATGTAATAATCTGCTGTAGTGTTTCAGCATACTTTTTATAATTTTTTGCCGATTGATAATTTTGCGCAAGCGCGTCATAAAGGATGGGCAATTTTTCGTCCAGCCTATATTTCTTTGCAGAATCAATTCCCGATAAGCACACCTGAATTCCCTTTTCCGGCTGCCCGGTATGCGCATAAAAAACACCTATTTGTGTAAGATCGGAAACAATAAAAAAAGGATCGCCTATTTGTTTCCGGAAAGATAATCCTTTCAACATTGCCTGCTCGGCCTGTACAAATTTCTTATCATCCATATATATGCCCGACCAGATAAAATAAGCATTGGCGAGGTAATTAAAGTTTTGGACCGCTGTTGCCAGTTGCAGGCTTATACCAATATAATAAGTGGCCGAATCATTTTGATGCAAAGTATTATAATTAGCTGCCAGGTTGGAATATACCGGAACAGCTTTTTGTAAATATTGAGGATTATTGGTGCTGTGCAAAGCACTCAAAAGCCAGTTAATAGCCTCTCGGTTCTGGCTCATTTCCATATAAATTAGCCCGATACCATTTTTAATGCGCATTTGGTAAAGTGTATCTCTGACCTCATCTGCATATTCGAGGATTTCCAGGTTTAAAGACAGGGCTTCCTTAAATTTATTCTGCTTGGTTAATACAAAGGTTTCGGTATTGGCAAACATTGGATAGAAATCCTTATACCACCGGTTTTTTCTTAGTTGCCTGATGGCCGAGTCGCATAATGCAACAGCGTTCTGTAATCGCGCGCTCCTTTCATAATAAATTGTTTTGAAGAATACTGCTTTCCATTGAAGCTCTTCATCTTTGAGCGATGTGCCTAAGGCAAATAATTTGTTGCTGTAATTCAAAATACTATTGGCATCCAAAGATTCATTTTCTTTTAAAAGGCCTGATAACAGAATGGCTTCACGGGCAGGCGTATTCCTGTCGTTCAGAAGTTGCTTTAAGCTGTCAATAGTATGTGTTTGGCCATTTGATGTGCATGAAACTATAATGAGAAGTATAAAAAATGACAAAAGTGTTAATCGTTGCATATCCCAATAGTTCAGCATCCAAAAATAACTTTTAGCAACCTATTAATTCGCGGAAATCCATTAAAAAATAATACATGGTTGGATCATGACGGAATCTTATTGTTGAAGCTTTGAGCTTCAATACCCGTGGTGTATTCATTAGTTGAATTTTCAAAAACGTAAAAAAATTCTTTTTTTTAAAATGAAAATTTAGGATATCTACGGGTTATAGTTCGGAAAAGATTTTCACCATTGTACTATTAAAGAAATATCAGTTATAGAAATATAGTTATTAAAAGAAGTGCAGATGCCGTATTATCGGAAGTGTTGGTTGATTGGCAGGAAATATTATAAAAGGCATTTATATAACGACGTAAATTGTAACCAGGGGAAATTTGGCCAAACAAAAATTATAGA
>JBDTZL010000275.1:0-8517 GCA_040005125.1 Ginsengibacter sp. | reverse complement strand
TAACCTTAGTCAACCGCTCCTTTTATTATTCTATCCTCACTACCATAAAGTATAAAAATAAAATGGTAGCTCTTATCATCAGCATTACTATTGCGCTTTTGGGATTATTAATTTATGTAAAACCATTGGCAAAATTCTTTGGATTCGAATCATTAAGTCTTTGTCAGTTGTTTATTTGCATAACAGCAGGCTTCTTTTCAGTGATATGGTACGAAGCAATAAAGTGGGGTAAGAGAATAAAAGGCACATTAAAATGAAATCAGTAATATTAACAGCCTTCCGGCAATTTGGTGGCAACTATTGTTTTCAAAATTTAATATTTTGATAAAGCTTTTAGCGAAAATATTGCGGACCTCGCAAGATTACTTTTAAGAAAATACCGAAGTATCTATTATAAATTAAAAAATAAAAGAACAATCCTGTTACATTCCAGGTTAATAATTAAAAAAATATTACCAATTAATAGCGGTTCGCCAATTATAACTTGCTTTGTTTGATGTGCAAGAGCAACCTGAAAGAGAATTATATGTTAGGGTCGAACGTATTGGTTTTAAGAAATACTATATTAATTTATCATGAAGATAAATATGTAGAAGTAGGAAAATAAATGCGGAAAGAAAAATATCTTTTACAGATCTTTGACCTCCCCCATTATAGGCACTGTTGCCAACTTTTAAATCATATACTATAATTGTCTCGCCTGTGAATAATGGAATAAATATATAAAAATCGTGTAACGAAATCAAGCTGGTACCCTCCTTTCGCACCTTTCCGTTATTACTCGTTAAATTGTTTGGTTGACGCATAACCGTTAATTTTTACAACCAGGCTAGCTATCCAATAGAAAATGCAATAGGAACCGAATAAGTTTGAAGTAATATGCATAAATTTATTTTCAAATTCCCTCAAAATAAATGGCTTCACAACTTATTATTAAAGACAAGATTGGAACAGAAAAAGTAATAAAGGTTGCACCTTTCAAAAAGGAGATTAGGATGACCATCCCACATAAACACAACAATTATTTTGAAATTATTTATCTCTCTAAAGGTAATGGCTACCATTATATTGACTTAGGAAAGTATGCTGTTTCGCCACCCGTAATGTATTTTATCAGGCAAGAGCAAGTTCACTTTTGGGAATTAGAAACGGAACCGGAAGGCTTTGTAGTGATTATCAAAAAAGCATTTATTGATAAGAGCCTGGATAATGAACTCAAATCATTACTTGCAAAAATCTCTAACCAATGCTGTTTGCAATTAACAGATAATGAAACTATTGAAAAACTATTGCAATTACTTGCAGAAGAAAACAAAACCGATGATGAAGGTGCATTTCATATTACAGAAGGCTTATTAAAATCATTATTGGCTAAAGTACTACAGGTATCCAAACCGATTATTAATAAAGCCGAAGTTAAATCAGATCTTTACCATTCATTTACTGAGTTGTTAAGTGAAACAAATGGTATAAAATACAAAGTAAGGTTTTATGCTAAAAAACTAAATACATCACCACAAAACTTAAATGCTGCTTGTCGTAAGGCGATTAATCAACCGGCAGCTAATGTATTATCAGGTTTTGTATTAAGTGAAGCAAAAAGATTGTTGCTTTATACAGATAACACCATTTCAGAAATCGCTTTCGCTCTTAAATTTACAGACCCATCTCATTTTGTAAAATATTTCAAAAAGTTCTTGGCATCGACTCCACAGGCTTTTCGTTCTGCAAACGACTAATACCAAAGAATTTTCATTTATACCATAATTTGATGAATTTGTTGTATCATTTTTGCAAATGGTCACTATGGATATAAGGTTCATTACCCATGCAAAAAATCAACTGAACAATTAATAATCATTTAAAAAAAATAATGATAAATATGTACAGAAGGTATTCTGCTTCTAAGGTTAAGATGTTTGCTTGTATTATACCAGTAATTTTCAGTTTATCAATTATTCGAGCGGCATTCTCACAATCTCTTACTTTATCTATAAAAGACATATTACAAAAAGTACAAATTGACCTCCCGCAACTTGAAGCCCTCCGGCAGCAGGCAGCAGCTACTGAACAAAATATAGCATTAGCAAAAAATACACTGATACCTGACCTTAATGCTGGTTACCAGGCTAACCTCTCTACCTTCAATAATATAACCGGCATGAGTTATCCCGGCTTTTTGTTGCCAATAAGCGGACCGCCTTCGTTAACTAATAAAATGGATTTTGTTCCGGGTTCGGCATTGGGTGGATTAATTAAATGGAACCCTTTTACGTTTGGCCAACGGAATGCTGCGATTGAAAAAGCGACAGCTCAATTTGAGCAAGCCAATGCAACTTATAACGAGCAGTTATTCCAGTATCAATATTGTGCCATTAATATTTATTTGGAAGCTGTTTCTTATAACCAGGTTTTAAAAGAGTTACAGGCAAATATTGTACGAAGTCACGTGTCTTTAGATCAAGCGCTTGTTTTGGCAAATAATGGGTTGCGGCCAGGTATTGATACTACGCAGTTTCAGGCAGCTATCACACAATCTGAGATGGACTATCTGCAAACTGAAAGAACTTATCAGGAAAAAATAATTGAGCTAACCCGGTTAACAGGCCTTGATACACAACCTCAGGATATTGTATTAACTGATTCACTTTTTTATCAAAGTTATATTAGTTTAACTGACACAGCATTTTCCATTTTTCGACATCCACATTATCAAACTCTTGAAGCGCAGAAAAAAATAACTGAAGCGGATTTAAAGGAAATTCAAAAATCATGGGCACCGCAATTAGATATATGGGGCAATGCATACTCGAGAGGTTCCGGAATAGATGCAAGTGGAAATATAAACAAGTCAAATGGTTTTGATTTATCACGAACCAATGCCGGAATTGGTATTCAACTTAGCTTTCCTGTATTGCAGTACAGTAAAGTGAATATTAAAAAGAAGCAATACCAATCGCTATTAAAAGCAGACGAAGCGACATTAGCGCAGGCGCATTTAGATATCAGCAAACAAATAGAAACTGCTGAAATGCAATATGAGGAGAATGTGAAGATTGCTGATAAATCGCCCGAATTATTAAAGGCTGCAAGTGATGTCTATGAAGGTTTAAAGCTAAGTTATGAAGCAGGTCTGATTGATTTTACAAGGCTAACTAATTCACAATATGACTTACAGAGGGCCGAGATAAATGATGCCAATGCCCGATTACTATTATGGCGTTCGTTGCTTGCTATTGCTGTGTCTAAAGGCAACCTGAATTTATTTATAGAACAATTGAAATAATATGATGAAATTAATCAGGTCAGCATTAAGGCATCCCATAACCATACTGGTTTCAGTATTGGCCATTGCCTTTTTTTCATGGCTTGCTTTCAGGAATACAAAGATTGATATTTTTCCAACACTTGGCTTACCTACTGTATATGTAGCACAACCTTATGGGGGTTTATCGCCGGAACAAATGGAAGGCTTCGTTACCTCATACTATGAATATCACTTCCTGTACATTACAGGTGTAAAGTATGTAGACTCAAAATCAATACAAGGAGCTGCATTGATTAAAATAGAATTTAATGAAGGCACTGATATGAGCCAGGCAATGGCCGAAGTTGTAGGTTATGTAAACCGCGCGAGGGCATTTATGCCACCCGGCACAGTGCCCCCTTTTATAACAAGATTTGATGCAGGAAGTGTGCCTGTGGGCCAATTAGTCTTTAGTTCGCAAACCCATTCACTTGGTGAAATATCTGATTTGGCATTGTTTAAAGTACGTCCTATGTTTTCTACCTTACCAGGTGTTTCAGCACCTCCGCCTTTTGGTGGAAATCAGAAGACGGTACTTATTACAGTTGACCCTGATAAAATTCGCAGTTACCATCTTACACCTGATCAGGTTGTTCAGTTATTGGCAAAATCAAATACTATCAGTCCGGCAGGTAATGTGCGCATTGGAGACAGTATTTACATCACACCACAAAACAGCGTGATTGAAAATCTACAGGATCTTCAAAACTCGCCGCTTCAATTGGGTAGTGGCCCTTCTGTGTATATAAAGGATATAGCCACGGTTAGTATAGGTTCAGATGTTACTACCAGCTATGCTTTAATTAATGGAAAGCGTTCGGTTTATATACCTGTAACAAAACGTGCAGATGCTTCTACCTGGGATGTAGTGCAAAGGGTAAAGGCGGCTTTGCCAGATATGCAGGCTGCGATACCTGATGACATAAAAGTATCTTATGAATTTGACCAAAGTGGTTATGTGATTAATGCATTAAAAAGTTTATTATTTGAAGGAGGATTGGGGGCAATTCTTACAGGCTTAATGGTACTGTTATTTTTGAGCGATAAAAGAGGTGCTTTAATAGTAGTGATGACCATACCATTGGCTTTGCTTGCTTCTGCAACATTGTTATATTTAACCGGACAAACCATTAATATAATGACATTGGGAGGGCTCGCATTATCTGTTGGTATATTGGTGGATGAAGCGACTGTAACAATTGAAAATATCCACAGGCATTTGGAAATGGGAAAAAGCAACGCAAAAGCTATAGCAGACGCCAGTATGGAAATTGCTACACCAAAGCTGCTTATTCTGTTAAGTATTCTAGCCGTATTTGTGCCTTCCTTATTTATGAACGGAATACCCAAAGCAATGTTCCTGCCATTATCATTGGCGGTCGGTTTTGCTATGATAGCTTCATTTTTGTTATCACAAACTTTTGTGCCTGTAGTTTGCAATTGGCTGATGAAACGTCGTTTAACCGATAGGGAAATAGCATCATCTGATTCCTTTTTTAACCGCTTTAAAAGAAAATATGTGAGAGCAGGGCAGCACATTAAAACCAGTGGTGGAATAATTACTTTCCTGTTTATTTTATTTTCAGTTGTGCTAATCGTTTTGTTTTATTCTTTAACAGGAACTGAATTATTTCCGAAAACCGATACAGGCCAGACTCAGGTTCGCTTACGCCTGCCGGTTGGTACACGGTTAGAGCGAACGGAAGATGCAACACGCAAACTATTGTCATTAGTAAATGATATTGCGGGTAAACAAAGCGTAGATATTACATCTGCATTCGTCGGAACTCAACCGACCAGTTTTCCAGTAAATTATATTCACTTATGGACAGGTGGTCCAAATGAATCAGTTACAAGAATTAAATTAAAATCAGGCTCACTTAAAATTGAAGAGTTTAAAGAACTATTACGTGCCGCTGTAAAAAAACAAATACCCAATGCTCACATTTCTTTTGAACCCGGTGATCTTGCTGAGCAGGTTTTAAATCTTGGCTCAACCAATCCAATTCAAATTGCTATTGTAAACAGGAACATGGATGACGGGAGGAAAACGGCTACTCAGGTTCTAACACAATTATCAAATCTATCATCTTTAAGAGATGCGCAAATTGCCACGCCATTAGATTATCCTGCCATTGAAATTAATGTGGACAGGGTAAAAGCCGGCCAGCTAAATATAACAGAAGATCAGGTGGTTCGCTCTGTTGCAGTAGCAACATCTTCCAGTCGATTCACCTCACCAGGGTACTGGTTAGATAAAGCGACAGGTACTGCATACATCGTACAAGTGCAGTATCCCGAATACCGAATGAATAACACCTCCCAAATAGAAGCGGTTCCCGTAACGTCAGCAGAAGGCAATGTTCATCTGCTAAGTGAAGTGGCGTCCCTGAAGCAAACTACTACGCCTGGCGAATATGACAGGCTGAACCAGCAACGCTACATAACCATTACAGCTAATGTGCAAGGTGAAGATCTAGGAAGTGCTTTCAAAAAGGTAAATGATGTAATAAATAAAACAGCGTTGCCAAAAGGCTCAAAAATATTATTGCGTGGTCAGCCCGAATTATTGCAGGAAACACTCAGCAGTTTGCAGTTTGGTTTGCTCATTGCTATAGTCGTCATCTTTTTATTAATGGCCGTTTTCTTTCAATCGTTTCGTATTGCCGCTATTACGATATCTGTTGTTCCGGCTGTAGTTGCCGGCTCTCTGCTGATATTATTTCTAACAGGGCAAACAATGAATATACAATCGTACATGGGAACCATAATGGCTATTGGGGTGTCAATTGCAAACGCAGTTTTATTCATGACTAACGCCGAACAATTAAGAAGGACCGGTAATATAATCAATGCACATTTTATAGCCGCAGAAGGCAGGCTGCGCCCTATTTTAATGACAAGTTTTGCTATGATTGCAGGCATGATACCTATGGCTATAGGCTTTGGCGAAAGTGGCGACCAGACAGCACCGTTAGGAATTGCAGTAATTGGTGGAATAATCTTTTCCACTATTAGCGTTTTATTTTTCCTGCCTCATGTATATCAGTGGAGTGCCGGCAAAAGGAAATATATATCGGCTTCCATGGATCCCGATGATGAAAATAGCAAAAATTTTAATGAACAATGAAAAGTAATCACATTTTTATGAAGCCTGTTCTTTTTCTTTTTTTGGCTGTAGCTATGTTTGTAGCTTGTAAAAACAATACTAAATCAAGAGAGATTACCACTACAACTTCAAATGCAATTGATACGGTTCCTGTTTTCATATTGCATGATACAAGTGTTGCTAAAAACATTGAACTTCCTGCTGAATTATTGCCGTATGAGCAATCAGAATTATTTGCGCGTGTGCAGGGCTATGTAAAAGAAATGAAGGTTGACATTGGTGATAAGGTTCATCGTGGCCAAATACTTGCATTAATTGAAGCACCGGAATTGAATACGAAACAGGCAGAATACCAATCAGCAGTACAGGCAGCAAAAGCAAAGTACCTGAGCAGTAACGATATGTACCAACGTTTAAATAAAGCATCTCAGGCCAAAACGCCGGGTATTGTAGCTCCTGTTGAATTAATACGAAGCCATAATCAATTGCTGGCTGATAGTGCATCTTATCAGGCATCGAGACAGTTAGCTCAATCTTACGAACAGGTTGCAGGTCTATTACTTTTGCGTTCCCCTTTTGATGGCATCATCACCACAAGAAATGCCGACAGAGGCGCACTTGTGGGAAATAGCCAGGTGGTACTAACGGTGCAGAATAATCGTACACTGCGATTAAGAATTGCAGTGCCTGAATTATATAATGCATCTAATACTGCTACTACGCAGGCAACGTTTAGATTAGATGCCTTTCCTGAAAAATTATTTGCAGCAACACTATCCAGAAAGAGTGGAACTATAGACCCAACTACAAGAACCGAGCAATGGGAATATTCATTCGACAATAAGGCTGATGATTTGAAAGCAGGTTCCTTTGCCTATGTAGAATTAAACATGGAAAGAAAAGGCACTTCCTTTGTAATAGCCCCCGGTTCAATTGCAACCAACCAGGAAAGAAAATTTGTTATTAAGGTCAAAGATGGTAAGGCAGAATGGGTAGATGTAAGACAAGGCATGTCAACTGATAAGGGCATAGAAGTTTTTGGTATTCTTAGCAATGGAGATACTTTAGTGGTGAGGGCAACTGATGAAAGAAAGCCCGCAAGTACAGCTTATTGGAAAATGGTGAAATAAATTAACTGATATTCAGATTTGTGATTTACACACCTCCCTGTAGCTTGATAAATTCTTTTAATAGTTCTTAATGTTGTTACAGTAATCTGTAGGGCTAGACCACTTTTATCACGCATATATTTAGTGTTTGCCAGAAAGCCTTATAATTATCCACAGTAAAGAGATACAGAAGAAAATCAGTTACGAATATTTGTTGATAAGTGTTGATTTTGCTGCATTTGTCTATAATTTATGTTCATTATTGGCACCTAAAAAAATACTTAGCCACCGCCATTTTATGCGAGTTCATAAGTCTTCCATTATAAACCTTGAGTATATAAGTCATTATATTAAGGGCGAAGGAGGAACTGTTGTGCTAACCGACGGATCTTCTATTTAAATTTCCGGGGGATGCAAACAATTATTTCTGGAACGCGTAGCCAAATAAAGTAAATATAAAAGCACTTGTTCCAGGCGCAGTTTTACATAAAGCTGAGTAAGACTAAGCCAGTTGATTTCGTAAATTGTTTTAATAACCTGTGTATGGAACTTATGATTGCGGGCCTTATAACTCTTGAAACCTTGTTAATATTCGTTGTCAAGAAAATATACTCCTAAGTAAAACAGGCTATTGTACCCGTGCTTGTCATTCTCCTCTATGTACTTAGAATTGCCAGTAAGCATATGTGACTTGGTTTAAAATATGTTGAAAGCCCGGTGTATAATAAATAGGTTCCACATGCTGAGTAAACAATCATGATAAAAAAAATTTGGCTATAAAAAAAAATTGTACAATCTTTGGTGTACTAATATAATAGTACACTAAATTACTAAGCTCATGGTATCTATTGAAAACCTGCATTTTTCTTACCAGAAAAAAGAAATATTTGGCGGATTAAACCTGCACATAAAACAAGGATATATTTATGGCTTGCTGGGAAAAAACGGGACAGGGAAATCGACACTGTTGTTTAACATAGCCGGGCTTTTAT
>JBDTZL010000227.1:0-8536 GCA_040005125.1 Ginsengibacter sp. | reverse complement strand
TCCCGGAAACTAATTTTATGTTCCGTCAGAAATTCTTTTATCCGGTCAACATGAATACAGTGTCCTACATGTAAAAAAGGCTGATTGGTCACTTTTATTTTTTTCCCTTCGCTGGTTATTTCCTTATTTTTCATATCAAATCCTAAGTGAAGATGGTTGGTTGCATATTGCATACCATAAATAAAACCATTTATATCAAACAGTGGTCCGCCACTTTGCCCTTTAAGCCCGGGTGTACTCATCTCAATACCAAAAATTTGTTTCCCGTCGCTTAAATGCCTTGTAACAATACCGTCCAGCGGAAAGGCAGGCGTGGCAATAGTTCCGGTCGCAGTATATTCTATGTCATCTTTTGCAGGGTCATACTGAAAATTATTGAATTCAGGAAAGGGGTAGCCATACCTGCATAAATATTTCCCCTGCCTGATATCTCCCGAATTTTTTATGAAAGTAGCATGCGAGCCGTATAATATTTTCGAGAAGCCCTTAAATTTTAAAATAGCCAGGTCGAGTGTAGGATGTGTGATGCAATCTATAGTGGTTATGGAATCAAATGAGTCCATAATGGTGTTTTTGATTTGAATAATGGTTTCCTGGCTTATTAATTCATATTTGGCTTCAAGAGCAGCAATTTGCTTTTTGTATTTGCCATCTATTTTTGTTCCGAATGAGTCTCTTTCGTTCTTTATTAAACTATATCTCTGGTTGATCGGGTCAGAATTGATTATGTTATTGGCAATGTGCCGGCAGGTAACTGCTACTCCCTGGTCATTCACAAAAAAAAATGTACCTGTCCAGGGAGTGGCGAAGTCATTACCATAATATCTTACAATAGTATGAATGGGCCTCGTAAATTTTTGAATGTCTTCTATTGCCTGTATGAACATCTTTTGAATTTAGTTTACAGTTGATTTTTGAGATTTTATATGATGCAATTTAATCTTTATTAAGGAACCGGCAGATGGCCGAAATACGGCACACCTGATAACGGTCACGGGTAAACGTACCCTGGTGTGAGCAAAAATTACAGGAGGAATTGCAAGCATTCATAATCGTTGAACAGTTTATTATTCCATTTTCAAACAATTTGTTCCAAAATCAAACACTTTTTCATACAGCATTCTGCTTAATGCAATTATTTTCAGACACTTATGTCTGGCATTTGTATTGAAACCATACTGCAAATCAATGTAATGGACCAGGTTATTTCACAGGGTGTTGTTAAGCGCAGGAGAAATAGAAGCATTCTTACTATTACCGCAATTGTTCTTGTTACAGGCTTCGCCGTATGGCTCGTTCGCTTATCTATAAAATCCTCAATCAATACCAGGGAAATTACCACAGGAGTAGTTGAGAAAGGTGACGTTGAAAATACCATCAACGCGTCCGGCGAAATATTACCCGAATTCGAAGGCATCATCACAAGCCCTATTAATGCATCCATACAAAGTGTTACCATTGATGTAGGCAGCCCTGTCAAGGCCGGCCAGTCAATTCTTACGCTTGACAAATCTGCTTCGCAAACTGAATCTGAAAAATTAAAGTTTGAGCTGGAATCAAAAAACAACGATGTAAAAAAATTAAAACTCCAACTGGATAAGAGTTTTTACGATATTAAATCGAACAATGATATTAAACAACTTCGCATCAACAGCCTTGAAGCAGATGTGGAAAACGCCAAACGCTTATTTAAAGCAGGGGGTGGCACAAGAGAAGATATTGAACAGGCCGAATTAAATCTAAAAGTTTCAGGATTGGAAAAGCAACAACTGGAAAATGAGATAAAGAATAAGCAACAAACCATGCAGGTAGAAATGAAGGAAGCAGAAATCGCTTCGTCGATACAACAAAATGAGCTGCATGAGCTGGAACGAAAACTTCAACAGGCCAATATTGTTGCAAGCCGGGACGGTGTGGTTACCTGGGTAAATAAAAATATCGGGGCCTCAGTTCGCGAAGGAGAATCGCTTGCCCGCATTGCAGACCTGAGCAGCTTCAAAGTACAGGGAAGCATCTCTGATAATTATCTTGACCAGCTGCACAATGCAATGACCGTTATTATCAGGATCAATGAAACCCAGGTAAGAGGTACGATAATGAACATTTCTCCTTCTGTACAAAATGGTATTGTATCCTTCGACATCAGGCTGGATGAACCCAATAATAAATTATACCGGCCTAATATGAAAGTAGATGTATTCCTGGTTACCAATGCAAAGTCAAATGTGCTGAGAGTTACTAACGGTGCGGCTTTTAAAGGAGGCCCTGTGCAGGATATTTTTGTAGTGAAAAATGGCAAAGCTATAAAAAGAACCGTTCATACCGGGCTAAGCAATTTTGATTATGTTGAAATTAAAGATAACGTACAGCCAGGGGAGGTAGTTATAACATCAGATATGAGCGCTTACAAAAATGCAAAAGAGATCACAATCAACAATTGAACCGATGAAGCCTGGATTTCTCATTATTATCATTTTCTCACAAATATCGTGCAGGGCGTATGGCCAATCAGCAAACGATACGCTTATACTATCCCTGCAACAGGTAATAAAAATGGCAAAAGAAAAATCTATAGCTTCAAAGCAGGCATATACTACCAAACAAACACGCTATTGGGAATACCTTACTTACAAATCTAATTACCAGCCGCAATTATCATTAGATGGTGTTCTGCCCGGTTATAATAAAACATTTACTGAAGTACAACAGCCTGATGGCACTATACTTTTTCAATCGGTTCATAATAATAATTCTTCTTTGAATCTTTCATTCAGTCAAACTATCTCCGCTACCGGGGGAACCGTTTTTGGCACGACACAGTTACAACGTTTTGACGATTTTGACAGGAACATAACTTTGTATAACAGCGTGCCATTCGGCATTGGATATAGCCAGCCTTTATTTAGTTTTAATAATTTTAGGTGGGAACAAAAAATTCAGCCGCTCAAATACAATGAAAGCAGGCAGGCTTATATTGAATCTATGGAAGAAATAGCCATAAAAGCCAACGGGTATTTTTTCGACCTGCTTTTATCACAGGTAAATTTTCATATTGCAGAAACCAATCTTGACAACACTCAAAAGATTTTATTGGTTGCCAACGAAAAATATAATTTAGGCAAAATATCGAAGAACGAAATTTTACAATTACAATTAGAACAATTAAAAGCAGAAAAATCTGCAGGGATTGCGAAACGGGATATGGAAATTGCTACATTAAATCTCAGGTCTTATACAGGATTAAAGGATATAGAAAAAATAACATTGTCTTTGCCCGCCGCAATAATAAACATGGATGTATCAACCGACAAGGTTTTATCGGAAGCCTATGCCAACAGGAGCGATGCTATTGGTTTTGTACGCCGCATTGCAGAAGCAAGGAGAGATGTATCAAAAGCCAAAGGTGACAATGGATTGAATGCTACCTTAACTGCACAATTAGGTTTTTCAAAAAGTGGCGAAACTATTACGAAGGCGTACCGGTCTCCGCAGGACCAGCAACAGGTTCAGCTCATATTTACTATCCCGATTTTAGATTGGGGGCGGTCAAAATCAAGAGAGAAAACTGCGGAAGCCAATCTTCAATTCACAGAATATGCGGTGGTACAGGACAAACAGATTTTCACACAGGAAATTATTACACAAATAACTTTATTTGAACTGATGAAGCAACAATTGATCCTTACTGCACAGGCTGATAGCATTGCATCTGAAAAATACCAGATTGCCAAAGACAGGTATGTGCTCGGAAACCTCAGCATCACAGACCTGAGCATTGCCTTCCAGGAAAATGACCAGGCAAAAAGAGATTATATATCTGCCTTGCGTGATTTCTGGGGGGCTTACTTTCAAATAAGATATTTATCACTGTACGATTTTGAAACAAACCATAAGATCGGTTATTGATATTCATTAATTAAAATAAAAATTATGATACGATTACAAAACATTGAAAAAGTTTACCACACCGACACCATTGAAACATTGGCCCTTAACAGGATCAATTTAAATATTGACAAGGGGGAATTTATTTCAATAATGGGCCCTTCGGGATGTGGCAAAAGCACCTTGCTGAATATCATTGGCTTATTGGACGCGCCTACAAAAGGGAATGTACAAATCGATGCACAAACTACCCTTGATCTGTCCAACACCCAGCTCGCACATTTCAGAAATAAAAAGCTCGGTTTTATATTTCAAAGCTATCACCTCATCAATGACCTGAGGGTTTTAGATAATGTAGAGTTGCCGCTTCTTTACCGCAAGTGTACCGCAAAAGAAAGAAGAGATCTTGCGACTGCCGCACTCGAAAAAGTGGGGCTAAGCAACAGGATAAAACATTTTCCCACTCAATTATCAGGCGGTCAAAAACAGCGGGTAGCTATCGCAAGAGCAATCGTTGGCCAACCGGAAATTATTCTCGCAGATGAGCCCACCGGCAACCTTGATAGTTCTATGGGTAATGAGATCATGGAGATACTTCTTCAGTTAAACAAAACAGAAAATACAACGGTCGTGATGGTTACGCATGATGAGAACATGGCCAAAAAAACACACCGGCTCATGCGGCTTTTTGATGGGAGCCAGGTACAATAACCAGAAATATTGTCAATGGTCAATTTGGTCAATAGTCAATGGTCAATAGTCAATAGTCAATAGTCAAATATGGAACTTATAACTTTTCAAACAACTTTTCAAACATGTTAAAAAATTATTTTAAGATAGCCATAGCAGTATTAAAGAGAAGAAAGTTCTTCACCTTTATAAGCCTGTTTGGCATCAGCTTTACGCTAACCATCCTCATGGTGCTAACCGCTTTTATAGATAAAGTTGTTGGTGATAATTATCCCGACAGGAAAAGGGACCGGTCATTATATATCAATAACATGGAACAAAGAGGTAAGACCTCCATGAACTCAGGGTCGTTATCATTTTACTTTTTAAATCATTATGCGGGCGGTTTAAAAACCCCGGTTAAAGTAGCCATTTCTTCAGGAGCCAATGGTACGAATACATATGTTAACAATAAAAAAATAGCTATTTATTATAAATACACGAACGCTGATTATTGGGATGTATTAGACTATGAATTTTTGGAAGGTAAGGCCTTCACTAAGCAACAAATAGAAAATGGCGAACATGTTGCGGTGATATCAGCAGATACCAAAAGAAAATATTTTGGCGATGTACCGTCAGTAGTTGGAAAATATATCGAAGCCGACAACGTACAATACAGGGTAGGCGGTGTAGTTAAAAATGTACCCATCACTATGTATATGATATTTAGTGATATTTACTTGCCCTATACCGTTTCAAAAACGGATTACAATGACAAAGGTTATACAGGAGGTTATACAGGAATTTTGCTGGCTGCATCAAAAGAGGACGTCCCGAAAATGCAGGAAGAATATGACCAGATGATAAGCAGGCTGCCAATGCAAAGTAAGGATTATAATAAAATATATTGCCACGCTGACTCTTTTATACGGGGTTATGTAAGAACAGGCAATGAAGAAAACTCGGGTATTACCTATGCACTTACGGCGATAAGCATATTTATTTTATTAATAATGTTATTGCCCACACTTAACCTCGTTAATATTAATGTCACGCGCATCATGGAACGTTCATCAGAGATTGGTATACGCAAGGCATTTGGTGCATCTTCCAAAACATTGGTTTACCAGTTTATTGTTGAAAATCTTATACTCACTATATTGGGCGGCCTGATTGGAATTATACTATCGTTTGTGATTATCCAAATTCTCAATAGCGCCAACTTAATACCTAATCTTGAAATGTCTTTGAACTTTACGGTATTACTTATCGGCTTGTTGACCTGTTTGATCTTTGGCTTGTTATCAGGTGTATACCCGGCATGGCGAATGTCAAGGTTACACGTGGTCACTGCTTTAAAAACTCAATAAAAATTTATTTATTTAACCAAACTGTCATGTTCAAGCATTTATTTATATTGATCTGGAATAAAAAGAAACAAAATTTTTTATTAATCTCGGAAATACTGATTTCGTTCCTGGTCATATTTGCTGTATTTACGCTTTTAGTATATTATTATCAGAATTATAAAAAGCCGTTGGGTTTCGATTATGAAAATGTGTGGGTCGTTAATTACAACAACTCCTTAAAAACAGATAATTCTGATTCACTTACCCTATTTTATGAAACACTCTGCCGCACAATAAAGTCAATGCCGCAGGTAAAGGAAATGAGTTTCAGCAGTGATAATGTTCCTTTATTTCAAAATACCAGTCAAAATGGAATAAGTTATAATGGCAAGGAGCTGCACAGTGTCAACTCATACACGGTTGACGACAGTTATAAAGATGTTCTGAATATGAAGATGATTGACGGACGGTGGTTTAACAAGCAGGATGCGGTTTCAAAAAACAAATCCATTATTATAAACAACAGTTTAAAAGAGGCGCTTTTTGGAAAGGATAATGCAATAGGCAAATTTATGGGTGATGCATCTGTTAATGGTATGGCCGTTGGATTAGATCCTGGTGGCCAAAATAAAATGAAAGTGATCGGTGTGGTGGAGGACGTAAAAGCAAAGGGCGACTATGCGCCTGCGGGAATTGCCGTCTACGAAAGAACAGACACCAGCGCATTTCACTGGCTTGGCAAGATGCTCATAAAAGTCGCACCTAATGCTGACGCGGCTTTTGAAAGCCACTTATATAAAACTTTAGCAAACTATATGAAAAATTCAAATATAGAGATTGAACATCTTACCAATAAGAGGAAAAATATAAATTATTTTGCATTGGTACCGATGATCGTGCTTTCGATAGTCGCCTGTTTTCTTATCATCAATGTTGCTTTGGGCTTATTTGGCGTGCTTTGGTACAACATCAATAAAAGAAGAGGTGAGATTGGGTTACGCCGGGCTGTAGGCGCTACGGGTTACTCAATCTCCACCCAATTAGTTTCAGAGTCATTGATATTGGCAACTTTGTCTTTAATCATAGGGTCATTTTTTGCGATACAGTTTCCCTTGTTAAATGTGTTTGATCTGCCGGCGGGTGTTTATTTAACAGCGCTCATTTTGGCTATATTGTTCATTTATTTGCTGGTATTTTTATGTTCACTGTACCCCGGCAGACAGGCGGCATCAATCTATCCGGCGGTTGCCTTACACGAAGAATAATTAAATTGTTCTCTTTTTATTAATATGATACTGATCATTGATGATGATATTGCTGTAAGAACTTCACTTTCTTTCCTGTTGGAAAATGAGGGCTATGCGGTGGCTTGTGCCGGTGAAACAAAGGAGGCTATTGCTTCCATAAAAAATCAACTTCCTTCACTGATCATTTTAGATCTCAACTTTTCTGTTGATACTTCCGGTAAGGAAGGGATGCAATTGCTGCAGCAAATAAAAAAAATTAATGAAAACATTCCGGTTGTACTCATAACCGGTTGGGGAACCATAGAGCTTGCAGTACAGGGAATGAAGTCAGGCGCCAATGATTTTTTAAATAAGCCCTGGAGCAATGATCATGTTTTGCAAACTGTAAAAACATTGCTTGACCTGCAGGAAAGAAAAACTGAAAAGCATACCCGCAAGCAACTTGACAGTTTATATAATTTTAAGCAAATAATTGGTGAGGATAATAAAATACTTGATATCCTGGAAACAATTGGCAGGGTGGCAACCACAGACGCATCCGTATTAATAACGGGCGAGAGCGGCACCGGTAAAGAGTTAATTGCAGAAGCGATTCATCAAAACAGTTTACGGAATAACAAACCATTCATTAAAGTTAACCTGGGCGGCATTTCCACTTCACTGTTTGAAAGTGAAATGTTTGGCCATATACGCGGTGCATTTACCGATGCAAAATACGACAGGACAGGGCGATTTGAAATGGCAAATAAAGGCACGATCTTCTTAGATGAGATAGGAGATCTTGACATAGGAAGCCAGGTAAAATTATTGCGCGTATTACAAGACAGGACCTATGAAATATTGGGAAGCAGCCGTACCAAAACAGTCGATGTAAGAGTGGTTTGCGCCACCAACCGCAACCTCGAAGAAATGGTTATCCCTGGAAGCTTCAGGGAAGATCTTTTGTACCGTATAAATCTCATAACAGTTACATTACCCCCGCTCAGGGAACGAAAAAAAGACATTCCGCTCCTGGCAGAATTCTTTATTAATAATTTAAAAGAAATATACAACCGGCCGCTGCTGGAGGTAAGCCGCGACGCGATGAAGTGGCTGCAACAGTTACCTTTGCCCGGTAACATCCGGCAATTAAAAAATTTGGTAGAACGTTCTGTGTTGGTAAGCAGGAAAGATTATCTTGATGTAAATGATTTCTGGTCGCAGCAGGAATTATCTCCTGCCAAAAAAGGAAATATGCAATTGCCTGAAGTAGGAACCATTACTCTTGATGAACTGGAAATACAAATGATCAAAAAAGCTATGGTATTCCATAACAACAAAGTTTCAAAAGCTGCATATTCATTAGGCATTACCCGCAGCGCTTTGTATCGCCGGCTTGATAAA
>JBDTZL010000176.1:0-8557 GCA_040005125.1 Ginsengibacter sp. | reverse complement strand
AAAAATAATACTGGCATCCCAATGCCGGCAGCATGTCAATTGCATTGTAGCGTAATATTTATAACCCGAATTCTAAAATCGAATTAGACGAATGAATATGATCTTTTTAATCTGATAGCTACCGGATCGTGTAATCAGTGCCCGAACCCTTATATTGTTTTGTGTTTTTTTTCGTGACATAACACTGGCAGGAGGTATCAGAATGATTAAGTTTAATATTGTAAACATTTCATTTTTCTGTAACACTAATGTCAAATCCAGTTCTTAATTTTTTATTACCCGGCGTGTGATATTAACTTCACCGCCGGTTAATCTTTGTTCCTGAGTAATTAAAATTTAAAAGTTTGGGGAGTTGCTCATAATGGGGGGGGTAATACCGTAATCATTCAAAAGGTTCATTTGGATGGCCGCCCAAATTATTCATTAAACTAAATTCTTAGATTTGGCAATTAAATCCAATTTACTCAATGTATGTGTACCTGCTCTTGTAACATACCATGATACTACTTTTTCTCCCCCATAAATAATTGTCTTAGCGTCAATAAGTTCCCTTCTTAATAAACCGGCAAATGAACCGTCTATATCTATTTGTCCGAATGGTTTATTTTTGGTTTGCATTTCATAAGCTTTCCTTAATGCTTTTATCATTAAGGGCGTTAAAGGTTCATGTTTTTCAAACAAAGGTATTATCTTAGCCAAGGCTATAAGGTAGGCTTAATAAGTTGCATACTTATATATCATTTAAGCTTATGTATACAGCTGCGATAAAATGCGAAAAGGAATCGATTTGTAACAGGGGCCGGATAGAAATCCGGCACCTGTCTAGAATCAGGTATTCTTTGAAAAGCCGTGCAATATACCTATGTACATATTGCTACGGTTTTTACTTTAGAATATTAAGCGGGCGAGATACTAAATATTTTATGTCATTAAATAAGTAGATTTTTCACAAGCCGGTTAATCTCATCTATCCTCTTTTTATTTATTGCGTAGTAAATAAATTTGCCATCTCTTTCGGTCGAAACAATTCCTGCCCTGCGCAAAATAGCGAGATGTTGTGATGCTACTGACTGTTCAATTCGTAGATTTATATAAAGCTGGGTAACCGTAATTCTTTTGTTCTCATGAATTGTCTTAATTACCTGCTGCCGAAGCTTGTGATCAAGTGACCGTAGAACCATGGCAGATTTTTTAACATTATGGTAATCAATATTAATATTTGAACCACTGTCAATTTCTGTAAATGTTAAAGGTTGGGGATTATTTATATCCATAGTCAAAACATTATGTCGGCAATTTTTATATAAAGATAAATATTGCACACAGGAATATATACCGGAAAGAAAAATTGTTTTTTACAGATATAAATAAAATTAATTTTTATGCTATCTTCCATTCGCTTATCCGCTCAGGCTTCGATAATTTCAGATAAGACAGCACCTTTTTTGTGTAAAATTTTTATCATAAATTATAAAATATAAATTTGGCAGCAATACTGTGTGTGATTGCCGACTTATTTCTGAGTAAAATTCAAATGACAAAATAACTTTGTTAGCAACAGTTGTAGCGATCGGGAGTTATAGAATCAAATAGTAAGAATGTTCGTGCAACAGAGTATTTATTGCATTTTTGCATTCAAATGATTTTGAATGCCTGGTCGCTAACTTTTAAGGTAATCAGATCAACAACAATAATTAATTCTAATGGGAAAAGGAATTGAAAATAATACCTACGACGCAATAGTGATCGGGTCGGGCATCAGCGGTGGCTGGGCCGCGAAGGAGTTATGCGAGCTTGGAGTGAAAACGTTGGTTCTGGAACGGGGTCGCAATGTAGAACACATTAAAGATTACCCTACCGCCACAAAAGGCCCATGGGAATTTCCTCATCGGATTGAGGAGCCACTGAGCGTTTTAAAAGAAAATCCTGTGATCAGTAAATGCTATGCATTTGGAGAGGATACGCATCATTTTTTTGTTAAAGATAAAGAACACCCTTATATACAGGAAAAGCCTTTTGATTGGATCCGCGGTTACCAGGTTGGCGGCAAATCTATTATGTGGGGCCGTGCATGCCAACGTTGGAGCGATTTTGAATTCTCGGCGCCTCAGCGTTACAATTATGCAGTTGACTGGCCCATCAGGTATAAAGATATCGCGCCCTGGTATTCTCATGTAGAAAAATTCTCGGGCATTTGTGGCGACAGAGACGGGCTGGAAGCCTTACCTGATGGAGAATACCTTCCGCCATTTGAACTGAGTTGCGTGGAAGCAGATATCCAGAAAAAAATACATGCGCATTACGAGGACCGGCATATGATACGTACCCGTTGGGCACATTTAACAAAACCCGAACCCATTCATCTGGAGCAGGGAAGGGGGCAATGCCAGGCGAGAGATCGCTGCACCCGTGGCTGCCCATTCGGAGGATATTTTAGTTCTGTTTCCTCCACCTTACCATGGGCGAAAAAAACAGGCCATTTGACCATCAGGCCATTTTCAGTCGTTCATTCAGTTATTTATGATGAGCAAAAAGGCAGAGCCACCGGGGTAAGAGTTATTGATACTAATACAAAGGAAGTAATAGAATATTATGCAAAGGTTATATTTCTGAATGCAGCCTGCCTGAACACCAATCTCATATTATTAAACTCTGTTTCATCGCGCTTCCCAAACGGGTTAGGTAATGATAATGGATTGCTGGGTAAATATATCGCCTTTCAAAACTACCGTGCAAGTGTTCATGGTACGGTTGTAGGATTTGAAGATAAATATTTTTATGGCCGAAACCCGACCAACCCAATGATTGCTAACTACAGGAACCTTCATAAACAGGATACTGATTATTTAGGTGGTTTTTTAACTTTTGTTTATTCAAACAGGCAAGGCCCAAAATGGGGCGATGGCATTGGCGCTGATCTGAAGGATTCATTATCAGAACCCGGTCCATGGGTAGCGGGCATGTATATGCAGGGTGAAACTCTTCCTAAAGAGGCAAATCATGTACGGTTAAGTAAGGATCAAAAAGATCCGTGGGGGATCCCTCAACTTATAACCTCTGTTGGCTATGATAATAATGACGAAAAAATGGTAGCAGATTTTTTAGAACAATCTGCTGAGATGTTAAGAATTGCCGGGTTAGAAGACATTGTAAAGCATGATACGCACCAGGCTCCTGGTTTGGATATTCATGAAATGGGCGGGTGCCGTATGGGTCATGATCCCGGTACATCATTACTGAACAAATGGCACCAATTGCATTTGTGCAATAATGTATATGTTACAGATGGCGCCTGCATGACAAGCACCGGCAACCAAAGCCCTTCTATACTATATATGGCTTTTGCGGCAAGGGCGGCGAATCATGCCGTACAGGAAATGAAAAAAGGGAATATTTAGAAGTAACATATCTCCATAATGTGCCCCATGGTAAATGAATGATTGTATGTTTCTATAGCCGGGCTTCCTTATTCAACCATTCGTTTGCCGTGAAGATTCCGGTGGGCTCTGCAGATACAAAATGAATCAGTTATTAACACGGCATTCAACCGCTCATTTCAATTCATCATCGATCTGTTGCATTATTTCATTGCACTTCTTTATACCTGCGACATAGGCATTAATATTTTCGTTAATAGCATTTACACGAAATAAAGCCATCCGGAATTCACTTGCGCGAAAAAGCTGCAGCCAGTTCGTAATATTATTTGCAGTATCCAATTGTGCATGTGCGTCAAGATAAGCACCGATCTTGTTGTCATTATATGCAGTGAACTGCTGGTCGCTCAAAAAATAATTGTTGGATTAATTTCCTGGTAAAAACTGATGATATTTCGCAGCAATGCTTTATTTTCAATAATATCAAGTTTTCCGCTTCCTTTTAATCCTTCAAACCTGCTTGTGCGTGCCTGCTTACGTACTGAGGCAAAAAATATCCAGGAATACCTGTTCAGGCTGTCACCGCTGAGATGGTCGCCTCCTCCCACCTTATGAAAATATAAAATCCCATCCAGGATGGTATTATAAGCAGCAGTATCTCCCTTCATCTCTTTAAGATCTGACTGCAGGTCTGTTTTCAAACCGGTTAAAAATTCTTTTTCTTCTTTCCTGTCTTTGCGGCTTTCACTCCAGTTATGAAGCCAAATGGAAATGCTCACTGCAAAAACGATAATAATAATTTCAATAAATATTTCTTTCAATTTATGTTTCCATCCGGAGTGCGGATTGTTCCATGCATTGTAAGCCGCTTTGGTATGTTTTATTATTTCTTCTTCTGCCATCGAAATTGTTGTTTGCGGTTGTTATTGAAAAACAGGGAAATTCATTCACTAAACTAACAAAATATCTGTGCATAAGAAAGCAAAAAAAGAAAGCCTGCATTACACAGACTTTCTTTTAACTTAACCGCGACGAGACCAATGCTGATTTTATTCATGAACAAATACCACATTGTATTTTTCATACTTTTGATATACGATGTCGCAATCATCGTCCGATTCAAGCTGGAAATTTCCAAGAATATGCAAATTCACTTTGCAGTCTTCGCGTACAAAAACCTTTAAATTTTCCAGTTTTACAATTCCTTCTGTTGCAACAGAAGCCCCACTGGCAAGATCCAAAGATGCAAGGGTGCTTACCGGGACATAAATTTTGATATTTCTATTTCCCAGGTACCTGTTCGAAGCAATGGAAAGCACACCTTTATTAACGCTCACTTTCACAAACTTCAGCAAATTATCGTCGCCGGTAATAAGTACCGCAGACTTGCTCTCATCCTGTATTAAAACCAACTGAAGGTTGTTGCCCACTGTAATCTTTTGGAAAGGAGATGTAATGGCAATTTCTTTGGTGGACGTTTTAATGGGTTTTGCATTGCTACTGTATGCAAATGTGCCGGTTAATATAGCTACTGATACTAAAACGGCTGATAACAATTGAGTTTTCATTTTAAATTAATTTGTGGTTTTAAAAATTTGTGTGAAATAACGCGGGGTTAACCGCTACAACATACAGAGGAAAAGGATGCCAAATCGTAACTACTTATATAATAGGTAATTGCGAAACTTAAGCATGTTGTGTCTGTTCGGAAGTGAACAGTATATGTCCGGTTTAACATTTCATTATTATAAAATGCCCGTTTGATTTTTAAAATCCATTTTCGTTCTGTGATGAGTTCCATTTTCGCAGTAATTCTAACACTGTACTAAACCGGGTTACCTCATGTAACTCAGCATATAAAGTGCCCAATAATATTTTATTACTCTCCATGTTGTGGGTTGAAGGTTCAAAGCTCAAAGTATGTTTTTAAGATAGCGCTCTCATGAATCCGGAGAATGAGAGAGAGCCTGCCCTGAACTGGTCGCAGTGGCTGGGAGTGAGGCTTTAGTGTTATTTACAGATTTTATTTTCCTGTAAATTCTTAAAAATTAATGAAGAAATATCAGCATAAACTTTGCCTTTTGTAAAATTGCAATTCACTCTTAGAGTAGCATCTCATATAGAATTAGCACGATCTGCAGACTCATATATTTGCATACTAAAAGTCTGATCGAGTTTAGTACTTGATAGTCCAAATGGATAAGGATCGCTTCTTTGTGTGACCTGTGAGATATCAGTTTGTAAAAAAATAAGCACAGCATCAAAACTTTGCGCGTTGGCTATCTGGTTATAATTCTTTTTTTCTTCAGCAGTATCTTCACCAGGATAATAGTATTTTATTTGAATATTTTTTATATCAAAATCCCTGCTCAATTTCCAGGATAAATTATCAAGAAATAATCTTACGGCCTGCGAACCTCCTCCAAACATTAATAACTTGTGATAATCTTTTTGATTACTATTTGTTTTAATATTGGAAACCTTTATGTTATTTGTAAGAGCTTCATTAGCTGTAATACCGTTTGAAACAATGCTTGTAGGTGTGCATGAATTAATTAAAGAACAGTCAGGATATAATAAATAATTCTTTTCATTCCTTTTAATTTAAAATCCAATTAAATAATCTTCAAGGCTTAATTGCATTCTTATTAGATTCAGGCCTGGTTTTTTATTCTCTTATAAAACCATCGCTTGGCTGTTTCCGCAGAGATAATATAAGTGGTTACAATAAGCAGCATCCATCCATAGAAAGATAAAGGCAACCGTACAAAACCAAATAAAGCCGCGAAAGGCATCAATGGAAGTAGTAGCACAAACAACACGATAAGGCCTGTAGCAATACTTAAATATTTGCCGGGTAAACTCTTAAAGAAAGGCATCCTGGTTCTTACTACCAGCACGATCAACACTGCAGAAATAACCGATTCAACAAACCAGCCCGTTTGAAAAACATGCTCATCTGCCTTCATTACAAATAGTAAAACACCAAAAGTAAGGTAATCAAACAGGGAGCTTAACAACCCGAATATGACCATGAATCGTTGTATAAATTTAATATCCCAGCGATGGGGCTTATCAACTGCAATTGCATCAACACGATCGGAGGCGATGGTCATTTCCGGGAAATCCGTCAATAAATTCGTGAGCAATATTTGTTTGGGAAGCAATGGCAGAAATGGTAAGAACAAAGAAGCGCCTGCCATACTGAACATGTTTCCGAAGTTGGCGCTGGTCGCCATAAAAATATATTTCATGGTATTGGTAAAAGTTTTTCTGCCGGCAACAATGCCTTCAATGAGAACGTTAAGGTCCTGGTTCAATAAAACGATGTCTGCTGCTTCTTTAGCAACGTCTACCGCGGTATCAACCGAGATACCTACATCAGCCATATGGAGCGCCGGGGCATCATTAATGCCATCACCCATAAAGCCAACAACATTGCCTGATTTTTTTAAAGATAAAATGATCCGCTCCTTTTGATTGGGCTCTACCTCTGCAAAAATATCGGTATGGATGGCTTGTTGAAACAAAGCACCGTCACTCATATTTCTGATTTGTAAGCCGGTAACTATAACAGGATTTATTATTCCTATTTGTTTTGCCACATTATCTGCCACCAATGTATTATCCCCGGTGATCAACTTGAGTTGTACTCCTAACTTATAAAGGTTGATAATAGTTTGCTGAACATCTTTTTTTGGCGGATCAAAGAAAGTAATAAATCCCAGGAAGATCATATTATTTTCATCATCCCGTTTAAAAACTTTTTCATCACTCCCTTTCTTATAAGCTATACCCAATACACGATAGCCCGAAGCGCTAAGCGTTGCATATTCTTTATTGATTGCATCCAGTTTATCCTTCATTGGTATTACCTGGCCACCTGCAGTTTCAGCCATGTTACAAATGTCAACTATGGCATTGAGCGCCCCTTTTGTGACAGCGAAATTTTCCTTGTCATTTTTAACCTGTATGGTTAATCTTTTCCGTATAAAGTCATACGGTATTTCTGCCTGGACTGTGAAATTGTTTGCACTGCCTTGATAAGCGGAACAGATCGCTACATCAATCGGGTTACTAAAACCCTGTTGCAAAGAAGCATTTAACCACGCATATTGAAGTGTTTTACCGGAATGGTTTCCTTCGATATCCAGGGCATCTTTAAGGGTCACCTTGCCGTCGGTGATTGTCCCGGTCTTATCTGAACAAAGGATATTCATGCTGCCAAAATTCTCAATGGAGGAGAGTCGTTTAACTATAACCTGTTGCTTAGCCATTGCTCTTGCGCCTACCGATAAGTTTACGCTAATAATAGCCGGTAATAATTGTGGTGTGAGCCCCACAGCCAATGCCAGAGAAAATAAAAAAGAATCCAGCGCGGGTTTGTGCAATAAGATATTAATGGCAAAAATGATAATTACAAGTACCAAAGTAATTTCCATAAGCATGTACCCAAAACGACGGATGCCTTTTTCAAAATCTGTTTCGGAAACTTTCAAGCGTAACCTGTCGGATATTTTTCCGAATTCTGTTTCTTTACCTGTTTTAATCACTAATGCTTTTGCCTTTCCGCTAATCACATGAGAACCCATGAAAAGGGAATTGGATCTTTTGGCGAGGGATGCGTCCGCCGGAACTATGCCGGCATTTTTTTCGACCGGGTAGGTTTCGCCTGTGAAGGCAGATTCGTCTATAAACAGCTCTTTGGAGTCCAGCAATAAACTATCCCCTGGTATCACATCTCCCGCTGATAAAATAATGATGTCTCCCGGGACTACATTTTCAACCGGGAAGTCGCTTTCTTTCCCATCTCTTATTATTCGGCATTGTATCTGTACCATTTTTAATAATTCATCGATGGCATTAGCGGCGCCTTTCTCCTGCCAGAAGCCAAGAAAACTGCTTACCAGGATAATGATCAGTATAATAATGGCATCTGTAAAATCACCCAGGCCCATAGAAAGCAGGGCAGCTGCTATTAGCAATATAGTGATCGGACTTTTAAACTGCAGCAGAAACAAAATAACAGATGATGAGCGTGAACGCGCCTTAAAAGTATTAAGGCCATATTGTTTCAGACGGGTTGCTGCTTCGGCATTTGATAGCCCTTTGTCCGAACAGGAAAGATCCTTCAAAGTATCTTCCTTTTTAAGATTCCAAAAATTTTCCAGTGAAGTGAC
>JBDTZL010000382.1:0-8565 GCA_040005125.1 Ginsengibacter sp. | reverse complement strand
AATAATTTGTCACCCTTATTTATTTGCCCACTTTTAAATACAGGGCTCCCCGGTGCGATATTTTCTATTTCTAATGAGCCATCATCTTCTTCTTTGCAGGTAAAACCGAACACCATTCGCTCCTGTCCCAACTGGCTGTCAAAATCTTCTTTCTCCGCCAAAGGAAAATATTCGGTGTGTGGATCATAACAAAGCGCTATCGCTTTACAATATTCATCGCCAACGGCTTGTTGAATACCTCCTGCACCCTGCATGATATTGATAGAATGTTCGAAAGATTTCAGTGCCTTACGCCTTGCTATAGGCTCCATGCTGTCAATATATTTTTTTTGCTGAGATGGGCCCAGGGTTATTATTTTATCGTTTTCCACGATATCATCCAGCACAAAAGATTTTAAAAGCCTGTACAATTTAGTACGCATTGCTTGTTCATCAGCGGGATAAGAAGTGTCCCCGGCTACAGTTATTTTCTCCGGCAAAGAAAAATTAAAAGGAGTTTTACAAATATTGGCGATCATCGTATCTGCTTTGGAAATGCGATCGCCAAATATTTTTGTAATTACATATAGAAATGTTGATTGCCTGTTTTTTATTTCGTCGTCCAGGTCAAACCTGAATTTGGATAATGCATTTATATCCGCGGCAGTAAAAAAGATCTTATCCTCATCAAGTTGCTTCAGCAGCTGGGTAAAAATATTTGCTGAAAATTCATCATTCAAAGGCCTTGGCTGAAAATGAAATTTCTCTGCCATCCGGGTAATCACATAGGCATTTTTAACGGCAGTATTCAATTGCTGCGCACTAATAAAAATATTTGAAAGCAAAAGGGAATTGACAAGCAGAAATGTCCTTATAAAGTTAGTTTGGTACTTCATTGTTTACTGAAAATAAGTCAAATTGAAAGACATTGAATATATTTTGGTTGTGTTTTAATTTAACTTATTTTTTTCCTTTTCATTCTGAATAACATGAATTGTGCTACAAGGAAAATAAGAACGGCTATAATTGTTATAATTAAAACCATAATCCCGATAGATATTGCATATTTATTGCTAAAATGCAAAAACATACTTGAAATAAGACACCCAACAGTCGCATAACCAGAAACATTTTTCCAGAAATAATAATCATTTATAAACCTGTTTTTGGGCATTTTCTCAAATCTTAACCAAGCTTTTCCAATCTGAAATCAAGACGCTTATCTTTTTTAAAATATTCCATGATCATTATTGAACCTGCTTTGGCAGGAAATACTTTTAAACTGCTGGCTTTTGATTTTAATTCAATCTTGTCTGTTGAGAATTTAGTGCCATTATAACGAATAGAATTGAATGTTTGTCCCTTGTAATCCGAGTCTCTGACCCAATCGCTGTAGCATACCACAAAATTGGCATTATCAACACCTGCTGTAGTAAACTCATAGTCAAAAGAACCTGTCATTTTAAGATATAATCCAATAGCAGCAACGCTCATATCATCACTCATAGCAGAAAACACCACAGTATTGTTGGTTTTATCGTATATAGTAGCGCCCGTTATTTTATATTTATCATTAAACGCCATCATCACCATATCGGTAGTAACGATTTTAGTAACCCCTGCCCCGGTACGCGCCCCGGCCAAAGCTCCCAAAACATTTAAAGCAATGCCACCGGCACTGGCCTGTCTTTTGAACCCTTCGCCTACAATAAACATTTTACCATCGGGCATTTGAATAACCTTATGGATATACAAATAACCTATATTATCAATTTTACCCTTACTGTTGGTAGATAAATATTTAGAAAAATCATCTGCCCATGAATTATAGGTTTTTGTAAGAACCTTTCCTTTACTGTCAATTCCGTATATAGCAAGGCCCTTGCTATTATCTTTTATTATGTTAGCACCTTTGGTATAATAACTCCCAAACACCATTACCTGGTTAGTGCCCTTTACCCGCTCCACGCCGGATGAAACAAATGTATACTCATCATTTTCGTTATCTATGTCAAAAGCTTTTTTCTTTGTCATAAAATTTATACCTATAAGATGCGCGCTCGGCTTGCCGCTAAGGGCCCTGTTTTTTTTCATTACTTCCAATATGATCAGGCTATCGGTACTACCCAGGAATTCAGCATTTGCGTAACGTTCCTCATCATCGTCGGGTGTGTATGTCCATTGTTTTTTTTCCTCTGATGAATAATAGTCAACCTCGTAAGTTCTTTGTTTACCATCTCTTAACGGTAAAATTGATACATAACCCTGCCGGCCCAGGTCATACACATTCTGGTTGGTTCCCTCATCGGTATGCATGGTCTCATACTTTTTCATCAGGTCATCTGTTCTTTTATCATATTCCCTGCTGTAAGAATATTTAAGCGTGCCATCTACATCATACACTTTCATGTCAAGGGTCTTGTCATCCCCGTTTTTAAAAAGAAATGCCAGGCTGCTACCATTATAAGCGGCTTCCAGAAGATTCAGCTTTTTTGAATCCTGGAATTTGATATCCTTTACTTTGTTCAGGTTCTCATCAAGAATTTGCAAAGTATATTCATTGGTATGCTTGTCTATTTTATCACTCTGGTACAGGAAAAAATATCCTTTTATCTGTTTATTTTCCATAATAGTTCCGCTGTTGCGGAGGTATGTGGAATACACTTTATCTATACTTAACCTGCTCTGAGCCTGCAGGCCCGATACGCAGGTAAACATACATGTTGCGGCCACTAATAGTTTCTTCATTTTTTACTTTTTTATTTTAAATAGATGCTGTTTTTTATTTATTGTTCTGCTATTTGTTTACTGGTATTGTATGCTTTTGTAAATGGAATATAATAGTTAAGCCGGGGGTAATATTGTTCCAGGAAATGATAACTGACAGAGGAAAAATCTTCAGAGTAAAGATTTTGTACAAATTGTAGTAAAAGATTGTAATTGGCCGGGTAATATGGTGATGGCAGGTCAATAAGCTTACCCAGCGCATGCATTTTTTGCGAAGCGTAAAACCCGTTAAAAATTTTACCAACCTGCGCAACAAGATATGGATCCGCAGGTTTACCCTGTGATAGTTCAAGCGTATAGTAAAGACTTCGAGTATAATTTTCTGAAGTATAAGCAAATTCTATTATCTCGTATGAAAATGTACTTCTCAACTCAGCGAGTTTTAATTTGTCAACAACATTTTTTAATGCATTGGGAGAGCGATACCTGCTCACCATTGGCTCAAGGATATGTATCCTCAGTTTGCAGTCAGGATGGGTTTTAAGCGAATCTGCCAATTGCTCATCTTCCTTTAATCGCGCGTGGCCGCCCAGCAGGCCTTCTTCTTTTGCAAGCCATTTTTTTTGAAAAGGATATTCTTTGGTATCAAACGTCTTTTGCAGGCATACGCCAAGATTCAGTGTATCGATATCAATTGAATCCAAAAGGGCAAGTGTGGTAAGCGCTTCCGAAATGTCATACCTGGTATGGCGCATTAATTCTATGGCCATTGAATCAGCTTCACTTTCGTGGTCTCTTCCATGACGCCTGAGATTAAAAGTCAAACCCTTTAAAAGGTCTTCAACCTGCTGCCGCTTTCCATATTCGTTACTTTTTATTTTATGCAGTTCCTTCTGCATATCCTGAGAATTAACAGCAGCAACATACCTGCGTATACTATTTTCACTATGTTGAAGATAAAAGTGGGAAATCTCATGACAAAGTATGAACACCGCCTGGCTTTCATTATCAAGCCTCTTAAATAAACCCATATTAAAGAGAATGATCCCTTCACCGATATAGCCTGCATTGGGTATGCCTGAACGCGAAAAATAACAATTGAAATTTTGCTGCCCGAGCATTGGATTTGCCTTTACGATTTCAGCAACCAAAGCGTCCATGTATTGTTGAGCCGTTGCAGAAGTATATATCTCTTTTTTATCAAAGACCTCATTTACGTTATCCCAGCGTAACTTGTAAACTTTTTCAAGATCTTTTTTATTTTCTTTTGGAAGTGAGGCCAATTCATTCCTGTAATGATCCTCATATTTTGCCGAAAGTGCCTTTAGAAAAGCGGCATCTTCGGCTACGGGAGAAAATACCGCCTGTGCAGAGGCGACCAGGAAAGCAGTGAAACTAAAAATCACTGCTAATAACAATGGACGTGAAGCGTGGCGTATTCTACATAGTAAAAATACTTTTGTATGTAAGGTGTTGATTAGCTAAAATTAAACTGCATGAAGAAAAACAATCAAACGAAAATAAACCCGGTTTTATTGTCCAATAAATTACACGGGCATGCCAATTGTTGTAATATCATGCCATTATTGTAAATCCGGTGAATTGAGCAAAAGTTAAGAGGAAGCACATAGGACAAAACTTTTTTCATAAATTAATTCGTTAGCTAAATTGGCATCGTTTTAATGATTAGTACAGCCTGCAATATTGGATTAAGTGAAGCGTCCATATAATTGACAGGAAATTGCGGTTTTATTTCATGGCTTCCAGCATAGTAATAATTTTATCCAGTTTCTGAACTTCAATATCATTTAAGCGTCTTTGTAATTCTTCGATTTCCATCTTTGCATCAATATTAGTTTTATAATCTTCTGTTGCCTGTAACCTGTCCCTTTCATTTTGCCTGTTTTGCGACATCATAATAATGGGCGCCGCATATGCTGCCTGGGTGGAGAAGAGCAGGTTTAATAAAATATACGGATATGGATCCCAGTGTTGTACATAGCCAACAATATTTAAAATCATCCATATACCCACAATAATACTTTGAGTGATAATAAAGCTCCAGGAGCCCATGCCATTGGCTACTTTATCTGCAAGCCGCTGCGCAAAATTTAAGGAAGAGCTGTGCTTTTCGTGCCAGGTTTTTTCAGGTATCATATATTTGAATTTTAGAGTTGAAGTTACCTTGTTATTTCGAAAGCATAATGCCTTTGATAACTTAGCAGAACAATCAGCACTACGTTCAAATTACTTATTCCGGCTAACGCACGCGTATGCTTTGGCTGAGAGATATTCATAAAATACATTTAAATAAAGACCGGATAACGGATATGACTAAACGAACATAAATTGAAAAAATATATTGAGAAACTTAGTTTGCGCTAAAATACACATAGCTAAAGTTCAGGATTATTTCATTGAATTTGGTGGTAAAATCCTGCCCCAGGTTTCCATATTTTTAATTTCAAACATTTCACTTTTAATGTGTATTCTTCATTTCAAAATAAATGAATGAAAGAGATCATTAATTGTGCAGCATATTGACAGAGACGCCGGATTGCCGATGTTGAACTTAATAGTGTTCATGACGTGCTCAAAGCCTCCAACCAGTTTGTATGGACAGGATTGCATGAGCCCTCTGAAGAAATTCTTAGTCTTGTGTCTGGTCGCCCTATGTCATCGCATGTTTTATGATCTCAAAATCTTCCTTTGATATTTCTCTAAACCCGCTTATTAAATAAAATCCCCAGCGCTTTTTGTTTTTTATAAAATTTATATTTTCAATCAATGGATGTATTTCAGCTTCATGAGAAGTTTTATAATCAACATTCCTTCTGTATGGTTTAAATTTCCCCCTGGTGCCTGGCTGATAGGGCTCATCGCCGGTAATCTTTCCGATTGCAGTAAATCTTTGATACAGGTTGCCATCCCCGAACTTATCTTTTGATGAATAATAGACAATCCAGTCACCTTTAGAAGGCTTGCTCATAAAATCCTTTCGGCCATGCCCGGCCCGGGCAATTCCCTGGTCAATTCCCATAAGGACATGGTCTCTGGAAGCGCAGATAAGAAAGTATTTCGCCATGTTATTCTTATAAGATTTTTGATATGGTCACTTCATCGCGATGCGTTCCGGCAACAGTTCCATCATGGCATAACTAACCGGATTTACTGATGAGATCAGCGTTACCCAATCGTAACCTTTTCCTTACCATACTTTACCATTGTTCAACCCATGAAATTCTAATCTTCATTTAAACCCAATCGCATTTCCAGCATGTGTTTGGTAAATCCGGCTTTTTCATACGCTTTAATGGCTTTCAGATTATCGTTGTAAACATCCAATCTCATTTCATTGACATTCTGTGAAACAGCCCAATGTGCCAGAGCCTCAATAATTTTTTTGTTTACACCTTTTCCCCGATGATTGGGATCTACATACATGAAACCTAAATAAGCATGGCTTTCATGTTTTAAATAAGGTTTCGAGCTTTCAATACGGGCATACCCGGATCCGATTAATTCGTTATCCAATTCTGCAACGAGAAGCTGAATGTGTGAGCTGTTAATCATTTCCCCGAGATCATAATAATGAATGAGCCCATTCTTCAATGTGATGTTAGAAGGGCGTTCTGCATCTATAACTCCCTGCTCAAAGCGAAGAAGCATATCCATATCTTTTAAAGTAGCTTTCCTTACAAATATTTTATCCATGATGTATAATTTCGGGCTTAAGAAAATGTTGGTCCAAATACCAGAGTTTTAATTAAAGCTAACACACGCGAGAACAAACGTTAGCAAAAATCCGCCGGCTGCTTTACTTCTTTGTTAAACATAGTTTTTGTGGCTGGATAATTCAAGATACATTCGCCACATACCTTTTAATTCTTCTTTGAATTTTGGATAACTCAGTTCGGTTTTGCTGTGAAACTTAAATCCTGCCTTCTCATAAAATGAAATAGCCTCCTGGTTTGTGTCAATTACCGAAAGCCAGAATATTTCCTTTTTGGTACCATTGGCAATATCAAATGCTGTCTCAAGCAATCTTTTTCCGATTTTCATCCCTTTAAACTGTGGCGAAATGTAAATTTTGTCAAGTTCTATGCCTTTTCCCATGTCGAGGCCGGGAAGGTTTGAAAATAAATTTATTTTCATGAATGCAACCGGCCCGGGCTTTATAAATGCCATATAATATTGGATATTCCTATCGGTTAACTCAATTTCCAGTGTATCAACTCCAAATACTCTATTCATATATTGTTCTAATCCCCCCTCATTCCAATGTTCATGGAAATTCTGACTATAAATCTCACAACACACATTGTGTAGTGTTGCAAGGTCAGATAATTTCATCTGTTGAATCTCGATATCTGGTGTCATATTCCAGGGGACAGGTTAAAATAATTCCATATAATCCGGATCTTCATCGTAGCGACGTGTAAAAGTATTTGGTATTAATAACGGCCATGGGCAAACGAACACAAACGTAGATAAAAATTGTAAAATTCCTACAAACATTCATTCAAAAGATACAGCTCAATATTCTTTGCTTTCGACGATCTCAACGATCCTGGCTTGCGGACCGTTCATAACTTTTCCTTCCACCTGCTTCCATAATTTTTGCAATGAGCCGAGCATGGATCCTGCTTCGGCGAGGTTATCAAATTCAAGCTCAAGGATAACGAAGTTTGAATTATCTACCTGCCTGAATATTCTATAACGCTTTACGCCGGACTGTTTTCGATTGACAGGATCACTGTCAAATGCTTTTTTCCATCCGTTATAATCCGGTACCAAATGCTCAATTTGAAGAACTATCATATGTTTGATTAAGATATTTTAAAGTTACGGAAACATGGATTCACATAAAAATTACCGGGGCATTATAAAGTCATTTGCTTCTTCAATAGTAAATCTTTTTTTGAAACTGAATGAAAAAGGCGTCTCACCATGATTTCTTAAATAATTTAATCTTTCTATTGCTTCGGCAACTGTTGGCAAGTGTCCTGCCGGAATATACCATAGTGCCATATGCATTTCCGGCATTTTTTCAAACCACTCTTTCCTTCTTTTAAAAATTTCAACATGATTTGATTGATAAACAAATTGAAACAATGCCTGCGTGTTTTCCCATGCAGACATATTTATAATTAAGAAATCATCATCAAAAATTTTGATAGCGATAGCGTTGTTACTTTCATCCTTAAGCCTCCAGACAAAGCCTGCGCTGTTTTCGGCAAAAGTATTAATCTTGTCTAAATTTGCAACAAAGTCAGCCATTACGGGGCTATCGATTGGAGCGAGCATTTTTGCGATATTAATTTGAGCTAAATAAAATTCCATTTTTAATTGTAAAATTTTATCGATGTAAAAATAAATGTTACATTATAATGAATCAAGAGGTAACAAAAAGGTTACTGGTTAAAAGATCAACTAGCGCCAAATTGAACCACCAATGACCGGTAATTGCCTCCCATAAATTATTTGCTACAAATGGAAGCCCTGTATACTTTGTTACCTGGCGGAAAAGCCAATGCGATACAATGAGCGATACAGGATCATTCCAAATATCAGCAGGAAAATGCTTTCAGAACATTTGAAAGAACTTGAAATAAATACGTTAATCACACGGGTTCAATATGACGATAAGTTGCAACGGATTGAATATGGGTTATCAGAAAAAGGTGAATCTTTATTACCTGTTTTAGAGCAATTACAAAATTGGGGATTAAGTAATATAAAGAATGTCTTATCGATCCGGGAAATGCTTACAGTTTCAATGGCCCAAAATATGCCATCAAAATAGTTATACTGCGCAAGGAGTAAAAAAGTGAATTGATTTTCCGGCACTTTTATACA
>JBDTZL010000407.1:0-8568 GCA_040005125.1 Ginsengibacter sp. | reverse complement strand
AATAAAAATGGTATAATCTTTCATGGCAGGCCTTAAGCTTACAGGATTGTAATGCCGTGAATCACCATAAGTGAGTGTCCAATACATCTGATCGTACATCACGTACAATTTTTTTTCTTCATCTGTCCTGCGCATGTTCTCTTCAAGTACCAGGTCGCAAATTGCTTCAAGATCTTCTTTTTCAAATATGGTGCCTGTGGGGTTTAATGGTGAGCATAATGCTATGAGAACGGCATCCTTCATATGTGGTTTTATATCTTTAGCTGAAGGCATAAAATTATTTTCAGCAGTGGTTTCAATTACCGCGTGTATGCCCTCAACAAAATGCACATAATGATTATTGTTCCAGCTTGGTACAGAATAAATTACTTTATCATCTTTATCAACCAGGGACCGGTACAAAGCGTAAATAAGAGGCCGGCCACCTGCCGCAATTAAAATTTCATTCACATCGTAATCGAGGCCTTCTCTTTCCCTGATAAATTTAGAAACGGATTCCCTTAAAGCAAGAATACCTTCCGCAGGCGGATAAGTTGTGTGCTTATTACGATAAGCTTCTATAATTTCATGCTCAAGCCTTTTAGGTATGGGAAAAACAGATGAGTCAAAATCACCTATGGTAAAATTGTAAATCTTCTCGCCGCTTTTTATTTTTTCCTTTATGTCGGCCCCCAGGCGCACAATCTCGGAACCGATAAGCGTTTCAGCAAGGCGGCTTAATTTTCCAAAAGCTTTTTTTATAGAATGATAAAAATTAATAGGCACGTTTTAAGGGTTTAAAATAAATATAGCTATAAATTTTTTAAAAAATCTTCCACACCGGCTACAATTCTCCGGGCAACTTGTTTGCGAAATTTGGCATCAAGAATTCTTTTCTCATCCTTCTTATTACTCAGGAAGGCAACTTCAACAAGGCAGTTGGGATAATCAGTAAGCCCGCTCAATGCAAAATTAAAACTTCCCACATTGGCAAATTCGTTCAACCCGGTTTGCAGCATGCTATGTAAGATTGCCATGCTTAAAGGCCTGAAACCAATGTACCGGTAATATGTACTTACACCTCTCACAGTATCTCCTGAAGAAGAATTCAGATGAATACTTATGAGCAAATCGGCATTTTGTTGTTTTAAAAAATGTATTCTTTCGGGCATGCCAAGCGTAGTATCATTTACTCTCGTCATGATAACTTTTGCCTTTTTCTGACGCAACACTTTTTCAACTTCTTTGGCAATAAGCAGGGTATAATCTTTTTCCTGGATATTGGTTGCAACACCGGTAGCCCCGATATTAGTTCCTCCATGGCCAGCGTCTACTGCAATCACCAGCTTTTTTAAATTTAATACCGGTGGCTGGCGTTTAACCCTGATAGTTAGTTTATTTGAATCATCATAAAAAATACTATAGCCCCAGTGCTGCTGATGCTTCAGGTCTATAAAAACACGCATTACATCATCTTCAGGCTCTTCATACCAGGCATTCTTTATTTCTTTTGCAGAACTTAGTTGTGTGATCCAGTTGGTATTGCTGGTTGCCCCAAAAATATCGACAACAATTTCTGCGGGGTGGATCTCCTGCATACTTCTGTAAGGAAGCTTTTCATCGAGCTGAATGGTCACATAATCAAAGAGGGAATCACCATATACCCTCCAGCTATCAGTAAGATGTTCTTCCGGTTCTCCAGCTGTTGTTTTACGTACATTGGCTTTATCAATATATGCCGAATGTAATTGTGAAAGCTGAACCTTATAATCTGTTTTGAAACTATCCACCACTTTCAAGACAACGTTACTGTCGAGGTAAGTCATTTTAGCGCCACCCAGCCGGTCTTCGCCCAATCCATATTTTAAAAAAGGAAGAGAATCAGAAGTCCTTACATAAAAAAAACCGGGGGATTTTCTTTGGGGAAAAGAGCTTAAAAAACAAAAAGTAAAGAAAAAAAACAATGAGTTTTTCATTGGATGAAGGTAGCGAAATGACAGCTACCATATAATACGGCATGATTATTTTCCGCAACAGCGTTTATATTGTTTTCCACTTCCGCAAGGGCAAGGCGCATTTTTGGATGTTGGCCATTGAAAATTAAAAAGACGCTTCAAACCTGCTTCCAATTTATTTATATCGCTTATATTTTCCTCTTTATCCGGTTCGATACCCACAATAACCTGCCATCCTTTTTGATTGCACATAGCAACTAATTCAGCGCCACGTTCTTCGGTTTTTACCCTTACTATTGCAGGTTTATTTTTCCCAATTTGCTCATTGATAATTTTTTTTAATTCAAAGGATGAAATCAAAATCTCTTTTCGGCCGCGGCGTTCTTTCCAAAATATTTTTGATCATTCGATTGGGGTTATCCCTTTTTTATTTACGTTTATAAATCAAATTTACTTCTCCCTAACTCTTTTTTATCCAGGTCATATACCCAGCCGCTGATTTCTGCAGAAAACCATTCATGAAATAATTTGATGGTAATTTTAGGAGGCCAGGCATTTTCATCAGTCCACATTTGAAAAAGTTCCGTTTCAAAAATTTCTTTGTAATATTTTTTTATTACAACATCGGCATTGCCCTTGAAATCGGGAATCAAATAAGTTATCGCTGATTCCCCGGTTATATTTTCATAATAAGGCATATCAGGCATTAAATTATTGTGCCAGTCAATGAATGGCTTTTTGTATGCAAGAGTTATTGCAGATCTGTTTAATATTTGCATAATTTTTATTAATTCAATTTATCAGTGTATTAGCAAAAAAAGGTCAGGTTGCAAGTTGGTCAATTGAAAGGAACTGAATTATTGCTATTTAGCAAAATATTAGAATAACCATTCAAAGTAAGCGTTTTATTTAATTCACCGAAACACTAATAATTTTTATTAATGTTTTTTCTTTTAATCAGAGGCTTCGAACCTTGGATGCCCATAGCAGGCTAAGTCCGGGCCGACATTTTAGAATGACAGTTCACTTTAATAAACAAGCTTTGAGTACACCCAAAGCTTTCTATATTTCAAAATATTTTATTCATTACAAACCATACTTCCCATCCCCGATCAATTTACCCGCGATCAATCTCCTCGCATCTTTACTGTTAAAAGGTTCGGATTTTGTGAACCGCTTCAGCCCCAGCAACATCATTTTTTGTTCATCACCACTGGCAAAAGCATTAATGGCCTCTTTCCCGCATTTGGCAACTTTATCAATGGCATCATTCAGGTAGCAACTCATAATAGCTATCTGAACTTTTGCATTGTCTTCTCCTATCTTTTCTGCTAATTTAATCACGCGAAGTAATACGCTTTCTGCAACAAAAGTTTCGATGGCCATATCGGCGATGTTCATAATAATTTCCTGCTCCTGCTGCAGGTTGGCCATTAGCTTTTGAACTGCTGCCCCGGCTACCATTAAGATACATTTCTTCATGTTGGCAATTGCTTTTTTTTCTTTTGCAAATGCGCCTTCGTCCTCATTCCCAAAATCTGGAATGCTTAATAATTCTTTTTGTACATTCATTGCAGGCCCCATCAGGTCAAGCCTTCCTTTCATAGCTCTCTTTAAAATCATATCGACCGACAACAGCCGGTTAATCTCATTCGTGCCCTCATAAATACGGTTTATCCTGCTGTCGCGATATGCCTTGCTGATGATATACTCATCGCTATAGCCGTTGCCGCCGTGTATTTGCACACCTTCATCCACTATATAACCGAGCGCTTCGCTTCCATGTACTTTAAGTATTGCACATTCAATTGCATATTCTTCTGCGGCCCCCAGCAACGATTCATTAAAAGGTTTTCCTGAAGAAAGAAGTTCTGCCTCTTTTTCATTAATCCATTTGGCAGTACGATATAAAGCACTCTCATGTGCATATATTTTTATAGCCATTTCTGCAAGCTTATGCTTGATGGCGCCAAAGTTTGCAATAGCAGTTTGAAACTGTTCGCGGGTATTGGCATATTCAATACTTCCATTCAGTGCCAGCTTTCCGCCTCCAACTGCAGCAGCGGCAAGCTTTAACCTTCCTATATTTAAAATATTGAAAGCGATAATATGGCCCTTCCCGATTTCACCCAATACATTTTCTACAGGCACTTTACAATCCTGGAAAAACAATTGAACAGTCGAGGACCCTTTAATACCCATTTTATGTTCTTCAGGCCCCTGCGTAAAACCTTCGAATCCACGTTCGATAATGAACGCCGTAAACTTATCTCCGTCGACTTTTGCAAAAACTGTATAAACATCTGCAAACCCCCCATTGGTTATCCATATTTTCTGACCGTTCAACAAATAATATTTCTTATCGGCCGAAAGTACGGACGTTGTTTTCGCACCCAACGCATCACTGCCGCTACCCGGCTCCGTTAGTCCGTAAGAGCCTTTCCATGTTCCTGAAGCAAGTTTCGGTATGTATTTCTTTTTTTGATCTTCGGTTCCAAAATATAAAATAGGTAACGTTCCGATACCCGCATGAGCGCTCACAGCCACACTAAAAGAAAATCCGCCGCCTATGCCTTCGCTCACCAGGGTGGCGGTTACAAAATCTTTTCCCAGGCCACCAAACTCTTCCGGAACTGAGGGTGCTAACAGGCCCTGTTGTCCTGCTTTTTCCATGAGATGCGGCATAAGCCCGGGCTCCATGGTATCTATGCGGTCAGCAATGGGTATAACTTCAGTATGTAAGAACTGGAGGCACATATCACGTACCATCAATTGCTCCTCAGTATAATCCTCCGGAGTAAAAGTCCCAAACGCGTTGCTTTGTTTTATGAGCCATTCTGCCCCTTTTAAAACCGAACCGGATGTTGTAGTGCTCATGATTTTAATTTTAAGAATGATGATTTTTGTTTAAAATTTATTTTGTGCATCAGCCAAAACCGGTGATGCCAGGTTATCATATACTTTCTGCAAAACTTCTTTGGCAATTTCAATCTGGCCGTTCGTTACGCCTTCCAGGGCTTCATTCAAAGTCTTATTGGCGAGCGCCATCGTTTTCTCCTGCAGGCTCAAGGCCTCCCTGGTTAAATAAATCAGGTTAATTCTGCGGTCATCCTTCGAGGGTACTCTTTTTACCAGCTTCAACTTCTCAAGGTTATCAACCAGCCTTGTTATACTCGGTTTATCGCGAAAAGTGGCATCACATAATTGTTGCTGGCTTTGCCCCTCCTGCTTCCATAAATGGTATAACACGCTCCATTGCTCAATGGTTATTTCCATCCCGGATTGCTTAAAGTTTTTCTGCAATCTCCTGGCAATTGCCGTAGAAGCTTTCCCGGTAATGAAACTGTACAGTTCTCCTCTTTTAAATTGGTTGTTTGGCATATAGTTGTTTATGCAACTATACAAATCTACAATTTCATTTCAATTCAAAAAAATTATTTTTGTTATCACTGCATTAAATAATTGTAAATATGCATAATAAATTTCCCGATGATCTTTGTCCTGATATCGCTGTTTCTGTCACTGCCATACATTGTGCTTATTATCTATTACCGCCAAAGCTGGCTTCAGGTAACAACCTATCATCCTGCAGCGGTTAAACCCATTAAGCATTCTACATTTATTACGGTAATTATAGCTGCCAGGAATGAAGAAAAAAATATCGGGAAATGCATTGAATCAATAATTAAGCAAACTTATCCTGAGAATCTGTTTGAAGTAATAATAGTTGATGACCATTCAAGCGATTCAACTGCCGTTATTGTCAGGGCATTTGAAAAAAATTATATCAGGGTTATCAGCCTAAAGGATTTTACGGGAAATGGGACCTTAAATTCCTATAAAAAAAAGGCTGTGGAAAGTGCGATTGGCCTGGCAAAAGGTAATTTAATTGTTACTACCGATGCCGATTGTATTGTTCAGCAGGAATGGCTGCAAACTATTGCCTGCTATTATGAAGAATGCGGCCCGGTATTTATTGTTGCTCCTGTTGTTTATGCCAGTCCCCGGCATGGTGATCCATTTTTTAAAAAGCTTTTGAAAATATTTCAATCCCTTGATTTTATTACACTACAGGGAATTACCGGGGCGTCTGTTTTCAAGAAGTTTCACAACATGTGCAACGGAGCCAATCTTGCTTATGAAAAAAAGGCATTCATCGAGGCAGGAGGGTTTGAAGGAATTGACCAGTTAGCCAGTGGAGATGATATGTTGCTGATACAAAAAATTCAAAAGATATATCCTGACAGGATAAAATACCTGAAATCAGCTAACGTAGTTGTGCAGACGCAACCAGCGGAAACATTGAAAGATTTTATGAACCAAAGGATCCGGTGGGCAAGTAAGGCAGATAAATACACCGACCGGAATATAACCGCTGTACTCATGCTGGTATATGTTTTTAACGCCTGGATTTTCTTTATGGCTCTTTGTTCCTTTTTTTATCGGGATGCTTTTTACTTATTCCTGCTTCTAATTTTAGTGAAAACTATTGTTGAAGTTTTTTTCCTTTTCCCGGTTGCAGGGTTTTTCAGAAAACAAAAACTCCTCTGGCTATTCGTACCTGCACAGCCCTTTCATATTATATATACGTTAATTGCGGGATGGTTGGGTAAATTTGGGAGTTATCAATGGAAAGGGAGAAAGGTGAAATAGCGGTGTTTCTAAATTATTAAAAGTGAAGTTCGTCTTAAGTTTTTCCTTCTTATCTACAATACACTTGATAATGCCTGATTTTAAAACTAAATTTGTTAGATATAATCCGGAAAGATGGATAATACAATGCTCATACAAATAACCAACCAAAAGGCTATCGGGCTTTTACACGAGTTGGAAGAACTGCATTCGATAAAAGTATTGAAAGAAAACACTGCTCCTGTTAAATCAAAACTGTCAGATAAATACAAAGGCATTATAAGCAAGGAGGATGGGCAAAGCGTGAACCGACACATTAAACAAATGCGAAGCGAATGGAACAGTATTTAATTGACACTAGTGTGATTTCCGATTATTTTTCCGCTTCATTTTTCGCCGCAGGAACCCGGTTTATGGATATGGTTATAGGCGCTATTCCTAATCTCTCCATTATTACACAAATAGAACTCCATTGCTGGAAAACAGATAATACAAATAAAAAAAATGTAGAAGATTTTATCTCTGATAGTGTGATTTTGAATATTACTTCTGAAGTAATTAACCATTGCGTAACCCTGCGCAAGACAAAAGAATAAAAACGCCTGACGCCATTATTGCCGCTGCTTTGGCATACAATTATACTTTTGTTACCAATAACGAAAAAGATTTTGCTAATATTAAAGGGTTGAAAATGGTTTAATGCGCATAAAGTGAAAAAGGTTATTAAAAGTACCACCTGCCTTACATTAATTCAGTTAATAAGATTCGGTCGCTAAATTTCATAACAAAAATTATCAGGCTAAAACAATCATTACTTTCACTCAGTTTTATCCAATTCTATTTTCGATGCAGAAATCATTTTTCTTTTCAATAAATGCATGGAGACGGTTAAAAAAAAATAAAGGCGCAATGACCGGGCTTATTATAATCGGTCTTTCAGTGGCTATTGCAATTTTTGCATATTTTATTTCTACCGATTCCACGCCCAATGCCGACAGGCAAATTGTTGAAATACAAGCGAGAGAACCAGGGTTCACACAGCTATTCCTGGAAGTTAATAAAGAAAAGAAGATTGCATCGGCCTGGTTCTTCAACCGGCTTCTTTTCGGCTCAGAAGACAAATATCTTTTTATTCCAATCAATAATTTCCGGGAAAGCAACGATTCGGTCATCGTTGAAAAATATATTGATGAAGGGGTGGAAGAAAGACAGGCTTATTCTAAATATCTTTTGCCTGGAAAAAATTATATCGTTACAAAAACTTTCTGGTTAGGTACTGATAAATTTGGCCGTGATATTTTAAGCCGTCTCATTGTAGGTGTAAGGGTAAGCCTCGCTGTGGGACTTATAACGGTTCTCATTTCACTTACCATTGGGATCATCTTAGGCGCTGTTGCGGGATATTTCGGTGGGCGGACAGATAATATAATTATGTGGCTTATCAACGTAATATGGAGTATGCCGACTTTGCTGTTGGTTTTTGGAATTACGCTTGCTTTGGGAAAAGGCTTCTGGCAAATATTTATTGCTGTAGGCCTGACGATGTGGGTAAACGTAGCCAGGATAATCAGGGGGCAGGTGCTGGTAATACGTGAAATGGAATATATACAGGCAGCAAAAGCTTTGGGGCTTAAAAATATGAGAATTATAGTAAGGCATATTTTACCCAATGTGCTGGGGCCTGTAATAGTAATTGCAGCATCCAATTTTGCAAGTGCCATAATAATTGAAGCGGGGCTTAGCTTTTTGGGGGTAGGTGTACAACCACCCACGCCAAGCTGGGGGCTTATGATAAAAGAGAATTATAATTTTATTATTACGCACAATCCTGTGCTTGCATTGGCTCCTGGTGTTGCTATAATGATATTGGTACTTGCTTTTAATCTTTTAGGCAATGGTTTAAGGGATGCGCTTGATGTACGCGGGAGTTAAGGTGTGTGCTTGATGTATACTGCGCAAGGAGTAAAAAAGTGAATTGATTTTCCGGCACTTTTATACATTA
>JBDTZL010000064.1:0-8609 GCA_040005125.1 Ginsengibacter sp. | reverse complement strand
ATATGTCTGTAAAATATAAGCGCGCCAATGCCGGCGCATTATCAGGATTTGCATATTCAGCCTTACAATCATTTCATGTTTAAGCAAAGATGATCCTTAATAAACACGGCCCTCTTGCTCATTGCTTATTCTTTCTCTTTCCTGTTTTATTTTAAAAACATGAGCCCCTCAACCCAATCATTGGTAAGGGTCGCCAGCATGGGCAAAATATTTTGCTTTCCCGCCTTAAAAGCATGGTTGGCTCCTTCTATCTTTATCAACGTAGCCAGCGGCAGAGATGCACACACGTTTTCTATCAAACTTAATGTGGCAAATTCATCCCTTGTGCCTTGTAGAAAAAGCATTGGCACCTTCATTTCCTTTAAATGTTCGGCGCGTTCTGTTGATGGTTTGCCAGGAGCATGTAATGGAAAGCCATAAAAAATTATTCCTTTCACTTCGGGATGCGGTTGAGCTGATAAATATTGTGAGCTCATCCTGCCACCAAACGATTTACCGGATGCAAAAAGAGGAAGGGCGGGATATGTTTCATGAGCATTATTAATAGCCGCTTCAATAGTCTTATGGGCTATTGCAGGAGTATCGGGCCTTCCTTTTTTGTGTTCCATGAACGGGAAATTAAAACGCAGTGTCCCGATATGTTGTTCTGCCAATAATTTTGCCAACTCCGTCAGGAAAGGATGATTCATACCGGCGCCGGCCCCATGTGCCAGCGTGATCATGCAGGAACTTTTTACAGGAACAATGTACTCAGCCGAAACAGTACCAATTACCTCAGGAACTATTAGAGAAAAATTACGGGGCTTCATTCTTTGAAGATAATAATTGTTGAAGGAAATTTAGAATACTAAATGCAAATCCGGAGGTGGAAATAGCCTTCTCTTGACAATTTGCAATTTTTTAATGATTACTACCTAAGATCTCCTCCCCCGGTAATTATGTTCTTTATAGTATCCCTGGACAGCTCCATTTGTAAAGTATCGCTATGTATTATAGCATTCCATTGCATATTGTTTTGGCTATGTTTCTGTATTGTTACAGAGGCAGAATCAATGGAGATTTTTTTTGCAGTATCAGCAAGATCGGTCATGCTCGGATATCTCGTTAACAATAATTGATTTCTTACGAATTTATATTGATACCTGAGGATACGGTTTTTCGAGTAGTCGTGATAGTTAGGGTTTGCTGAAAAAGCCAGTTTGCTTTTGATTTCAATATATACATTATTCCATACACGAGGGTCACTTTGCCATTGCTGCTGGTCAACTATTTTCCCGTTGCTTATTAATTGTACAATTTTCCATTTGCCGGTATAAAATGCTTCATCGGGAGCCTGTATGTAAGGATATCCCGCTGTAAACGCGAATATAATAACAATGATCCTTAAGGCCGCTTTTACATAATATATTCTTTTTGAAAAAAATGCCCGGCCGTTTATTAAAAAACAATTGCACAAGTTTCCTTCTCTTGAGCCACAAAATGTAAGACAAGGCTACGCTGATTAAAATAGCATTGACAAATGCATCCGTAGAAACTCCATAGAACAGGTTAATGAGCAGGATGTTTATCATAACCGGTAATAAAAGCGCGGCGCCCGCTAACCTTGTTTTAAGGAATAAAAGCATAACACCACCGGCCAGTTGCAGGATGCCTATTAATAATGTAAAATAACAGGAATAACTAAAGAAGCTCCAGTCGACCGCAAAGCCGGTTAAAGTTCCGTTAAGTGAATCATCCCTGTAATAGATATGCCTGAACTGGTTATTATAGATCTTCGCAAGTCCGTATTGAAAAATAAGATAGGCAGCGTAATAACATATCAGCAAGCGCAACCATTCGTGTAAGGCTGATGAATTAAATTTTCCCAATTTCTCTTTTCGGTTCCACCACAGCACTTTTGTAATGGACCCTGTAAACCACTGGCGGTCTTTCCCCTGGAAAGCGATGTAGGAGCCTTTGCCAAATATGGCTATGGCTTTATTCCTTTTTTTGAAAATAAAAAAATCATGTTGGCAATATACGACAGATGAACAAAACGTAAGAAGGGCGATAAGCGTTAGTTTGTTCATACTTCATAAAATAAATACCCCGGCCTTTTATTCCTTTTAATTATATGTTAAAGCTGGGGAGGCCAAGTCGCAAGGAGTGAGAATTGAGTAGCAGGTATGAAGCATAGCCTTGAACTTTTAAGGCCTCACCCCAACCCCTCTCCTGCAGAGAGGTAACTAACTTATCTGGAACTTTAACCATAAAAATCAACTGCAAAAAGCTTTATTTTTACTATGAAATAATTTCCCATGCAAATAAAAGACCTTAGTGAAGTACACGGGCAAATAACCAACCTGTTCCCCTGGCCCCAAACAAAAAATGACTGGGATCAATACCGGCTTACAAAAGAGCAGGTTGATCTCTTTAATGAAAATGGTTACCTCGCCGGTATAAAAATGCTGAACGATGAGCAAATAGATTTTCTAAAAAAAGACCTCCTGGATTTGGCTGATCCTTCGCATGCGGGAAACTCTCTTTTTTATGAATATAACAGCAACGAATCTACTGATCCGCAAACCATTTTATTTCACGCACTTGGTGGTTGGAGAATCACTCCCGGTTTTCACGATGTATTATGGAACCCCGCGTTTGTAATGGCAGCAAGCCAGTTGCTTGGTGATAAACCGGTGCGTTTCTGGCACGACCAGCTATTTTATAAACCTGCAAAAAAAGGCGGTGTTGTTGCGTGGCACCAGGATTATTCTTACTGGACCAGGACAAAGCCTGTTGCGCACATTACCTGCTGGACTGCATTGGACGATGCAACTATTGAAAATGGTTGTCTTCATTATATTGCCGGTAGCCACCAATGGGGATTATTGCCCAAGACCGTTATTGCAGGTGAGTTGCACGGCATAAAAGATTTTTTAAATGATGAACAAAAAAAAATGTTTGACAATCCACAGCCTGCACCGGTAAAAGCGGGCGAAGCGATCTTTCATCATTCGCTTACACTGCATGGCTCCGGAGAAAATAAAAGCGAGCAGCCGCGCCGTGCATTTGTTATTAATGTATTCGCTGATGGGGTATTGTCCGATAGCAATGAGCAACTGCTGGCGGGCGTACCTGTTGTGGAAAAAGGGAAAAAAATGGAAGGCCGGTTTTTTCCTTTATTGTTTGAAAATGCGAAATAAAAATACAGTACATATTATAATGGACATCGGAGAGGTTCTGAAAATTACCGGTAATTATTTCTATTGTTACCGTTATGTACTTTGCCGGAATATATTGCCAGAGTTAGTCCATTAGACAGGAATGCGCCCTGTTTTCTTATGTAGCCGACAAACAGTATATTTGGATCAATTTTTAACTAACCTGCTCTTGAAACAAAATTTAATTATAATTGCTGTTTCGTTTCTTTTATTAAGTTGTCAGAAAGAATTTACAAATGATACGCCGACAATTGGCGGCAACGTAGGGAACACTAAACCGGCTGATACCTGCGAATCATATTTTCCTTTAACAACCGGCAGTACATGGACCTATGACCTCACCGGAGACACACAGGTCAATACTGTGACAACACCGGATACCGTAATTGGAGGGAATACCTTTAAACGAATAACCCAGGATATTTCAGGAGATGTGAGCAACAGTTTCTATAGAGAAGAAAATGGAAATATATATGCATTTTTAGATCTGAGCAGAGTTAGTAATGTACGCAGCAACGTGCTTATAAATCCGCTAAGATCAAGAGCCAGTGTTGGTGACAAGTGGCATGATACAATTGTCATAAACAATATCACAGAAAGACTTGAATATGAAATCGTGGAGAAAAATATAAGCCACCAGGTTGATACGCTTCATTTCAATAACGTATTACATGTGCAGTATAGCGTCAGGCTTGACCGATCGCCTATTATTACAGATCAATTGGTACAGATAACAGATGTGTGGTATGCAAAATGTGTAGGCGTTGTTGAGACAGAAAACCAGTTATTGCTATCGAGCACCCTTATTGGTTCTCCTAACAAATTAAAAAATTACTCAATACATTGACTCGTAAAAGATTAATTTATTAACTCTGTCTTCTGCCTTTCAAACAACCCGTTGCAGCTGTATAAATTGAACCCATTGATAGAAGAACGATGACTGAAAGCAGGCCGGTCTGGCTATTCTGAATGAAGTCGGAATTCCAGGGGTAATTTTGTTGATTTTTATTAAAGTCAAAATATATTGAACTACATTTATCATAATATTTTCCAAACTAATTTATTTAATAATATTGCATGGTACCATCTCAAAATGATTCTCCCGTTCCGGCAGAAAAACTAACTCCTTTAGAAAATAATTTTACCAGTAAACGCCTTTATTCTCTTGATGCGCTCCGGGGCTTCGATATGTTTTGGATAATGGGTGCTGAAGAAATTTTTCACGGTCTTTCCAAAGCAACCGGCTCTCCGTTCTGGGGAGCCATTGCCAATCAGTTTACGCATCCTGATTGGAATGGATTTCATTTTTATGATCTTATATTTCCTCTTTTTCTTTTCATTGCGGGTGTTGCCACACCTTATTCGGTGGGCCGTGAATTACAAAATGGGAAAAGTAAAAAGCAGTTGCTAATAAGGGTAGTTAGAAGAGGTTTGACTTTAGTTCTTCTGGGAATTATTTACAACAACGGATTGCAGTTGCGGCCTTTTGCTGACATCCGTTTCGGAAGTGTTTTAGGTAGAATTGGCCTGGCTTATATGTTTGCCAATATCATTTACATTTATTCAAAGCAACGTGCGCAGCTAATATGGTTCTGTTCATTGCTGATCGGGTATTGGCTGTTATTGAAGTTTACTTCGGCGCCTGGTTTCCCCATGGGAGATCTTACAATGGAAGGTAATTTTGCTTCATATCTTGACCGCAGCATTCTTCCGGGCAAACTTTATTTAGGCATTCATGATCCGGAAGGGTTGGTTTCTACCATTCCTGCAATAGGTACAGGATTACTGGGCATCTTAACCGGTAGTTATCTTAAGAATTCAATCGTTAGCGGGCAGGCAAAAGCTTTGCGGCTGGCTCTTTTCGGTATTGTTTTTATAGCGCTTGCATGGTTATGGAACCTTGATTTTCCAGTTAATAAGAATCTTTGGACCAGTTCATTTGTATTGAATGTAGGGGGTATCAGCTTACTACTGCTTGCCTTATTTTATTATATCATAGATGTATTGGGCTATGTAAGATGGTCTTTCTTTTTCAGGATCATTGGCATGAACTCTATTTTAATTTATATGTCGGGCAGGTTTATTAATTGGGAATATTCAACCAATGGATTTTTTCAATGGGTGGGACAGTTGGTTGGCGATCCATTTGATGTAGTTGCTATGGCGATTTGCTACGTTATGGTTAAATGGGCCTTTCTATATTTTATGTACCGGAAAAAGGTATTTTTAAGAGTGTAAATATGGTGATAATTACGCGATCCGTCTATGACAGGATGATGGATTAATTAAACATTTTGTTCCCTTCGTTTTTGCCTTTCATTAATTATTTTAAATCAGCAGGTTCTTGCCCGATTTGACCTTTATATAATAATTTTAGCGCGACCGGATTAGCCTGTCCGTAAGAGGATAAATTTTTGGTACTAAGATTGTATTCTTTTTTTTAAAAAAATACAATGGAAACAAAAACATCTAAATCAAAAAAAGCAGAAACGGGCGAAAGTTCTGTAAAAAGTTCAGCTCCAAAAAAATGGTCGGCATCAGTAACGGACCATAGTAATGCGATGGATCTTGAAAAGGATGTATTCAAACAAAAGGATCCGGTGAAAATTGCACAATCAGTAAAACGATCTGCCGAAAAAAGCAAGAGAAAAAAAGCCGGCCCGTTCCAATCGGCCATGTCGATGATAAATTTTTATGAGAATCGCGGGGGTAAAAATATATCTTCGGTGCAAAAAAAGATCTTAGATCAATCCAAGGAAGAACTGAGAAAATTATTTGGAAGAGAAGAATAACCTCTCTGAAAACAGTTAGCCAAAAAAAATAGTTAAACTTATATTGGCTGGACTGTAACTTTTGCCGGGATTTAAAACTACCAAACCGGATGATCTTTTTAATAACGGCGTAAATATATTTACCCTGGAAGGGATGCCATTTAAATAATATCGTTAACTCACAAAGTCTTATAAACGTAGGTGTGAGTTATAAAGAATCACAAACATGAAGATATATCAGCATCACTTACAACTGCAAGAGGGCAAATGAGGGTTTCGCGTAATAACCCGGGAAATTATAAACAGTGTGCCGCAGATCAGCGAAATAACAATTGGAATGTGCCATGTATTTATTCAACATACTTCAGCTTCGCTGATATTAAATGAAGATGCAGATCCTGCCGTGAGGAAAGATTTTGAAATGTATTTCAGTAAAACTGTTCCTGAAAATGATCCGGAATATCTTCATCATGAGGAAGGGCCTGATGATATGCCCGCACATTTAAAAGCCGCCTTATTGGGTAGTTCTGTAATGATCCCCATTACTAACGGCCAGTTAGCATTGGGCACATGGCAGGGTATTTATTTATGTGAACATCGTAACCGTATCCATAGAAGAAATCTTGTAATCACGATTTGGGGTGAATGATGTTATTGCACAGCATTTTTAACTTTCCCTGTTTTCTTATATTTACCCATCAGGCTGCCTTTGGCAATGATGTGTGGTTCAATTGCCGCCAGCAATGTTTTTTTATCAGCCCCAGCCTGTATATCCAGGCTATCGTTTAAAGCAAATACAGTAAAATAATAGCGGTGATAACCTGACGGTGGACAAGGGCCGTGATAGCCGGTTTTTCCCGCGCTATTCTGTCCACTTATTCCAGGGATTCTGTTTTCTTTGATGATACTTTCGGGAGGAATATTCCATACAAGCCAATGATCAAAAGTTCCTTTGGGTGCATCCGGATCTTCTACAATGATTGCAAGGGTTTGAGTACCCTCAGGAATATTTTCAACATGTAGCGGCGGGTTAATTTCTTCACCTTCGCAAGTATACCTTGAAGGAATGATGCCTTCATTTTCAAAAGCTGAACTTGAAATGATCAGGCTGCCCGGTTTCTTGTTTGCCATAATTGTAAATTTTATTTTCTCTATTTCCTGAAACGATCTTCATTAAGCCTCATCAACTAATGTGCCATTTGCATAATAAAATTTTTAAATAAATAAGCTTTAAACTTTTGTAACAAGGCAACCGGTGTTATGTTAAACATAAAATGACAAAAGATAATAGCACGATTTTATCCGCTAACCTGCCTGGCGGCAGACAGGTTACACGAATTACTTTTAAGCATTTATTAATTGGTGTAATAAACATTATGTTAAAACATGGTAACACAGTACAAGTAAGAAGTGATAACCTTTGAGGCTGGCCTTAATTGCTATTCGGGATTTCTATGAGATATTCAAAAGTCACGCTATCACCATAGCCTTTTTATAAGCCATATATTGAGAAAAGGAAAAACCGGTTATTTCGATGTAGGAACCGTTGCCTAATAGATATAAGCCGCTCCCTAAATGGGTGTATTTGCAATTGAGCGGGATTTATAAATTTACAATCATCGAAAAAATCAATCAGATATTTACCCCGGGATTTAAGTCAAAATAAAAAATTGTGTTGATAGAACCGCTTATAAAATATGGCAGGAAAATATGATCAAAGAACCAAAAGTAAAAGTGAGTTCTTTGCTCAGCATAAATTACAACCGGGATAACCAAAGGATTATAGCTGGCAAATAAATTTGTGCTTTTTATTTTATGGTAACATGGTAATAAGCCAGTAGGAAAATATAACTTAAAGTTCAGTAGTTGGCCAACACCGGAAGATTCGATTAACCTGTCATCATTAATTGCAATAATAATTTAACTCTAAACCTTTCAATCATGGCCACAAAAAAAGTTACCAAAAAAATTTCTCCTGTTAAAAAAGTTTCCGCAGAAAAAAAATCTGCGGCAAAGAAAACTACAACAAAGAAATCTGCTGTAAAGAAAATCGCAGCAAAGAAAGCTGCAACAAAGAAAATTGCGACAAAGAAACCTACTATAAAAAAAACAGTAGCTATTAAAAAGACATCTTCGGCGAAAACTACTTCAGCAGGAAAAAAAATTGTTATAAAAAATGTTTCTCCGGGGGGTATAGCTAAAATTCGCCACTTTAATTTTGAGGCAAGCAAACCGTTCCATTTCGATGCATCAAAGATTGATGCAGATGTCATCAGGAAATTCCGGAATTCACCAACTGATCTCGAAATTACTCTTGAGCCGAAGGAGGGAGATTTTTTGGTATATCATCCAACACCAGGTTTTACAAACAGTGAACCCCCACTTGCCCAATTTTCGATACATGCTATAATTTATAACAAAGGAACAAAGACTGTTGATCTGGATGAAGTCGTTCTTGAATATAAACACGAAAGCCAAACAGTTAAAAAAGATGTATTTCTTCCATCTGACCAATTAATCATTGATCCCTGGTATGCGTGGGCATGGCAGAACAGCCGCCCTTATCATGAACCAGGCGATGTAGTTTTTTTAGAATCTCCTTTTCCGGATAAAATAACTTTGAGCTTTCATTTTAAAA